>DYKW01000015.1 GCA_020722405.1 Anaerolinea thermophila | reverse complement strand
TTAACCCCTGTTGAGAAGTCGCCATGAAAAATAATTTTCACTACCAGACATGAAAGTCTATTTTCAAATCAGATACCCCCCAAATGGGTAGTCGTTTAGTCGTTTAGTCGCTTAGTCGAGTGGTCGGGTGGTCGTAGGAGCGAAAGGTGTTCCCCCACGCCCTACGGCTGACGCCTGTTCGCTGAAGACTGCCACCTGCCTTGGCGTCTTCGCGGCTTTGCGTTAAGATTTTCGTACGGAGAGCGATTTGAAAATCTGCGTCATCTGTGGACTAATGTCGGCTATCCACCCATTTCGCCAACCCCCAGCAATCTGCGCTATTCTCGAAACAAACCATCACTCTACACGATCGGACTCGCTCTCCAAAAGGCGCAAGAACACATCCACTACGGTGGGATCGAATTGAATGCCGGCTTGTTCCTTCAAGTAAGCGCGCACCTTCTCCTGCGACCAAGCACGCCGGTAAGGGCGGTCTTTACTCAGCGCATCCCACACATCCACTACGGCAAAGATGCGCGCGGCTAGTGGGATTTGTTCGCCCTTCAAACCACGCGGATAGCCCTGCCCCTGCCAGCGCTCATGATGGCAATAAGGAATATCCAGCGCTTCCCGCAAATAAGGAATAGGGGAAAGCAACTGATAGGCATACACCGGATGCTGACGCATGATTTTCCACTCTTCATCTGTCAACGGGCCGGGTTTATACAAAATAGCATCTGGAATACCCATTTTGCCGATATCGTGCAACAAGGCGCCACGACGGATGTGCATCAAGGTGTCACCTGTAATGCCCATTTCCTGCGCTAAACGTATGGTCATTTTAGTCACACGCTCGGAATGTCCCTCGGTTTCAGCATCTCGTAATTCCAACGCCCGCGACCACCCTTCCAAGGTGGTATTGTAAGCCATGAGCAAATCAAAATTGGAACGCTCCAAGCGCCGAAACAGATCGGCATTATCCATGGCAATGGCGGCTTGGGCGGCAACAGCATTGAGGAATTCCACCCACTGAGTCTTGGGGAACAACTGTTGCCGATGGTAAATTTCCAGCACACCTTTAACCTGCCCTTTAGCAATTAACGGTACACCGTAGTAAGTTACAAATTTTTCCTCCTCTACTAAATTATCGGTAAACCATCCTCTAGTTGTCGATTTTGCCATGTCACCAATGTACAATGCTTCGCGAGTCAGCGCTACCCGACCGGTACGACCCTGTCCCAATCGCCAGTGGATTTCACCCACATTGGCAATTCTAAAGCCTTCACCGGCAGCAAAGATCAACAAATTGGTATGGGATTCCAGGGTGTAAATCGCCACAGCATCCACATTCAACTGCTGAGAAATCTGATGCAGCAGAACGTTTAACGTAATATCCAGGTCCAGACTGGCGTTAATGGTCATATCGATGGCGTGTAAGGCCTGCAAATATTCCAAATGACGCTGTGTATCCGCAAATAAACGAATATTTTCCAGCGCCACGGCTACCTGATTGACAAAGGCCTGTAAAAAGCGGATTTGACCATCAGAAAAAGCCTGTACATCACTTCCAAACAACGTGACCCCCAGCACTCGGCCAGCATGTCGCAGCGAAAATGCACCCGCGTGATCGCCACACAGATCTTGCAGCAGCTGGTGCTCACTCGACGCTTCAGCCGCATGGTTAGCCTGCACATCGAAGAACATTGGCTCACCGGACTGCAGCGCACTCCGAACCAGCGTGCTATCAACCAACCGCTGGCTATCGGATGACAACTTCTGATAGGCTACAGTAGTCTCAGAAATCAGTGCGTGTACAAAGCCTACCGAAAATAGGTGTTGTTCTTCTGAACGGAATAGGCCTATCCAGGCAAAGTTCAATCCCAAATTGGTTACTGCCAGATTGCAGGCACGTTTGGCGACAACCTCTGCATCGGTCTGGCGCACAGATTGTTGCGAAAGTTCGTAAAGCACAGAAAGTTGACGAGCGCGTCTTTCCGTTTGCAGGAAAAGATGTGCCTGGGCAATCGCTGTAGAGGCTTGAGACACCACTGTTTCGGCCAGTTCGATTTCATCATCTCGATAGGGTTTATTTTCGTATCTATCGAAGGTGACATAACCTATCACCTCGCCACGTTCCTTCAGCGGCATCCCCATCCAATGCATTACCCCTAAAGTTCCCCCCCAACCCTGAAAATCGGGGTGATTATTGGCTTCACGCAATACCAGAGGCCGGCCGGAGCGCCGAATTTCAGCGAACAAAGAATTATTATCGGTGGGAAAATTTTTCCCTATCACGCTAGGGTCTCGCAAGCCAATCGCTTGGTACAAATGTAAACGATTATCCTCAAACAGGAAGACCGCGGCACTATCGAAGCCTAAGACTTTTTGCAAACGACGCAACATGCGCTCCAGGCTCTCGGTCAATCCCAAATTGGGATTGTTAATATCGGTCACAATGTCGCGCAGCATCTCCGCGCGTGCTCGTAAACGCTGCTCTTTTTGAAAAAGTAACGCGTTTTGAATCACCATACCCACTTGACGGGCCACCGAATCGGCCAAAGAGGCCTCCTGCAACGAAAAAGGAGATTCGCCGATGGTACGAAAAAGCCCTACCGCACCGAGACACTGGTCACGCGCCATCAGTGGCACCCCTAAAAAGGGCTGGATGTCCAGATTTCGCCAGGCAGGGTGAGCATGTTCAGAAGCACGGTAATCATCCAGCAAGATGTACTTACGGGTTTCTACGATTTCCCACGCTAAGCCACCTCCTTCACGTGGTGTAGACAACTGGGAAAGAGAGGCCGGCAAGTTTCCCACCAGATAAGGGTATGTGATGAAATGGCCATCTTCAGAGAGCAACGCCAATGCCCCCGCATCGGCCACCACCATATCGACCAACAGGGATAAAACGCGCCGTAACGTCGTTTCGACATCCAGATCGGCAGAAAAGGTTTGTGCCAGAGCATTCAATTGCTGTTCACGTTGCAACTCGTGCAACGTGCGCTGATACAACTGTGCTTTGTCTATTGCCAGGGAAATTTGTGCCCCGACCTGCCTGGCCCACACCAGGTCTTCATTGGCAATAGATAAAGACATATTGAAAGCCACCAACGCCCCACCCAGCCAGCGCGAGCCACTAATCAGCGGAATGCCCAACAGCGCGCGCGCCGGGAATGTCTCTGCAACACGCCGGCTGATGTACGGTGAGTCGAAGACATCTGGCACAAAGATCGGCTCTCCGGCACGCAACACCGCTTCGGTCAGCGTTGGTTCACCAGGCTCAATTTTCATCTGACGATAAGTCTCCCGAAAAGGGCCATAGGCCGCGCCCGGTAACACGCTCTGGCTGCGTTCATCCCACAGGGTAACGTAACATCCATCGGCTTCCCATAGTTCGCCCAACCGATCGGCCAGGGTTTGCAGCAAGGTGTATTCATCGGAAGCCATGAGTGCGGCTTGGGTAATCCCATCCAGTGCTGCCAAACGGCGGTTGCGGTGAGCGAGTTCATCCATTTGTTGCTGCAAACTTCGTGTTACCAACAACCGCTGTGAAATGCCACAATACGTCACCGTTGTTACCAGCAAAACGGCCATGAACCATCCTTGAAAAAACAACACTCCGCCAAATGGGTCTGGACCGCGCATGGCATATGCCAGGCTTATGATGCCTGTATACGCCAACAACGAAAAGACCACCCGATCAGGATAACGAAATGGCAAGATAAAAAACAACACGAATACAAAGTCACCCAGGGGATACAGTGCGAATGCGGGCCAGACCCTCTCTCCCCAAAATACCAGCCACATCAAGGCAAGAACCATTACGCTGATACCTGCAACTTCCCATCCAGGGCGGGATTTGCGTACTTCGGGTGGGCGTTGCGGCGAAAACCAGGCCAACAGAAACAAAAGCCCCACTAATGATCCAAGTATATCCATGCCGAAGATAATCATGAGGCCATCCACAGGCAAGGCATACCAAACGGTGAGGAACAACCGTAGTACAAGCAGGTTCGCTCCTGGGAGCAGCAGCCCACCAAGCACTAACGTCCAGGCGCCGTATTTCAAATCCCGCAATGGGTAGCCAGATAGCCCCAACCGACGGGTAGCCCACCAGCCCATCCAGGCCAGGGCGGTGTGCGCCGAGGCTTCTATTGCAATCAATCCCCATACTTGAGTCAACGGAATATCTTGCAGTATGGCAAGCAGCATCAATCCAAGGTTGCCGGAGAGCAACACCGACGGCCACATTTTTTCCCCCCACAACCAGAATACTGCCAGCCCCAGACCAGACACTCCCCAAATTGGGGGAAAAGCATCCCCCCGAACAATCCAACGCAAGACGGCAGCCCCTAAATAGATGCCGAGAATCAGTGCACTGACGTTCCATGAGAACCGTTTGGATTGCATATCAAACCTCTCACTCCTCACCGGAAAATTCATCTCGCAGCACTCGGCACACCTGATTACGCCCGTTATTTTTTGCTTTGTAAAGCGCCTGATCGACACGGCGGAACAAGGCTTTCAAGGAATCATCCGGTGGCAAGAAGGCCGTCATACCCACGCTAATGGTCACCCGAACCGGGCCGGCATCCGTGTTCACCGGGTGTGCGCTCAATGTAGTACGCAATCTTTCGGCCACAAAGCCCGTGGTTTCCACATCTGTTTCCGGTAAAAGCACCGTAAACTCTTCACCACCATAGCGCCCCAAGATGTCTGTTTTACGCAGCATCTGCTGACAGGTGCGCGCAATGATTTGCAAAACCTGATCGCCAACGCCATGCCCATACGTATCATTGACACGCTTGAAGTGATCTATATCGAGCATGATAACCCCCAAAGGATGCCCATAACGTTGAGCCCGCGCCACTTCATAAGCCGCCCGTCGGAACAGATAGCGCCGATTGTACATACCGGTCAATTCGTCCTGAATAGCCATATTTCGTATCTGGGCAAACAGCCGAGTATTCTCAAGCACCACCGCGGCATGTCCCGCCAGGATACTAAGCAAGGTGGCGTCATCTTCGCTGTATGCATAAGGCGCATAACTCTGGGTGCTCAAAACGCCGATAATCTCACCTTTCAGGCGCATAGGCACGGCCAACACCGACTGTACCCGCCTGTCGAAGCCAAAGTGCGGAACTTTCTTTTTCTTCTCCAGTGCCTGCACACTATGAATGTGCATCGTTTGACCGGTACGCAACACTTCTCCGCTCAGCCCTTGATCGCTAGGGAAAGGCGGCGATTTAAAGCGCGCCCCCTGATCTATGACATACACCGGAATAAAGTAATCACGCTTACGACTTAATAGGGCAATCATAAACGCCTCGGCCGGCATTACCTGACGCACCGCAGCGTGAACGGCAGCGTACATCTTTTCGGGCGTCAATGCGGCGACAATGTTTTGGCTGGCCAGGTGCAAGGCATGTTGTTTTTCTGCCGCTTGCACTGCTTTCTGGTACAAGCGCACATTCTCTACCGCTAACGCGGCCTGTTGTGCAAAACGCTCCAACAAATCCATATCGCGCTCTTGCAGACCGTTCTCTGCACCATAATGTACTATCCCGATGCTGCCAATGAGATTCCCTGAAGCCATCAACGGTGCGGCTAACACCTGGGTATGCCGGGGAAGTTTTTCATACCGCCGGGAACGGTTATGCCAGGCCAGATAATCTTGCACAAATAACGGTTTACGATTTTTTGCTATCCACCCCATGGCCCCTTCATCAGAGCGTAAGCGTTCTCCTCTTATTTGATCCTGTAAACCAATAGAGGCTACAATAAGCGTCTCCCCGGTAAGTTCATCGTACAGTCCCAAGTCTCCACCATCGGCATTCAATAGGCGGATAGCACGCTGCAAGATGGCGTCCAACAAGACCGGCAGTTCGCGCTGGCTCATAATGTCGGTAATCGTTGCGTGCAGACTGCTCAATTCAGCGATAAACCGCGCTTGCTCGCGATACTCTTGCAAGCGCAGCAAGATGTTCTCCAACAATCGCGCTACCATCCCTAGAAGTTCCAGGTCGGCATCCGAGTAGGCATCGACTTCGGGACGCGCGGAGAGCAAAAAGCCGGCAATCTGCCCTCGAATACGCAGAGGCAGGAGCACTTCACTGCCGCTTGCCAACCAAAGGTAGGTAGACGTTCGGGAAGAAATATCCTTGATATAACGCCAATGCACCCTAGGAGAGTGCCAGAAATAGCCACGCTCACCAGGTCGTATGAGACGCTGTTGAACTGACGGCGGATGCCCCACAAAAGCGCGCAAATGTTGATAGCGATGACCATCTACGGTATACAAGCGCACTTCATCGAACCCCAAGGCCTCGTGTAAATGAGTAACGACCTGCTGATACAACCTCGTTTCGTCACTCTCCGCAGCCAGTACCTGTCCCAGGCGGGAAAGGGCTTGCAAACGGTCTGCATACACACGAGTATCCACCAGACGTCTAACGGTTTTGTGGTAGAGATGAGTCACCCCCCATAGGGAAACTTCAATGATGATGATAAACGATAAGAAATCTAATCCAATATCTATCAGGTAGAAATCACCCAGCGTATGCAGCACAAAAGCCTTAAACTGGTGCCTAAGCACCACTAAACCAACTGCCCCCCCATACAACAGGGGGCGCACTCGGCCCCACAATAACAAGTTGGTACGGATGCTCATGCGTTCAGGTCCCCAATAACTTCGAAATTTACCCGTCCAGCAGTTCTTGCAAAAGTTCTCGCGTTGCCTTAGGGTCAGCCTTACCACGGGTGGCCTGCATCACCTGGCCCATAAACCACCCTATCAGGCCAATTTTACCACTCCGATAGCGGGCAACTTGCTCCGGATTTTCTGCCAAAATTTTCTCGCACATCTGACGAAGCGCCGCAGTATCGCTGACCCGTGCCAGTTTCTCAGAAGCCACAATTTCACGCGGGGACTTTTCGGTGGATTCCGTTTTTTCAAGCAAAGCCTTGCCCGTAGGGGTGTTGACCGTCCCCTCGTCCACCAAACGGATGATCTCGGCCAGGTACTGCGGGGTGAGGTTCAAAGCCCCCGCGGTTTTACCGCGCTCATTGAGCATGCGCATCACATCGTTGAGCAGCCAATTCGCAACCCGTTTCGGGTCCCCTTGATAAGCCTGCACTGTTTGCTCGAAATAATCAGAAAGCGAACGCTCACCGGTCAACAAATCGGCATCGTATTCCAGCAAGCCATACTGCCCCATAAAGCGCGCCCGCCGGGCCAGGGGCAATTCGGGCAGTTCCGCCAGGATGGACTGCCGCCAGGCTTCATCCAAACGGATAGGCAGTAAGTCGGGTTCGCGGAAGTAGCGGTAATCGGCTTCCGTTTCCTTGGAGCGCATTTTGCTCAGCCGGCCGCTGTCTTCATCCCAACTCAGGGTCCAAGGCTTTACCTTCCCGCCGCTTTCCACTTCTCGACTCTGGCGTTTGACCTCCGCTTCGATGGCTGTACGCACGGCGTCAATCGAATTCACGTTCTTGATTTCGGTCTTGGGGTTGAGATAATCCGCCCCCAACGGGCGAATGGAAACATTGGCGTCGCAGCGCAAGTGTCCCTTTTCCATGTCTGCCTCAGAAATTCCCAGCCAGCGCAGCAATTGCCGCAAGCGGATGAGATACTGGGCAGCCTCGTCAGCAGTGCGGATGTCCGGCGCTGTTACCATTTCAATCAGCGGCACACCACAACGGTTGAAATCTATCAGCCGGCGACCATTTTCATTTTTTGTCTTCCCCGCATCCTCTTCGATATGCAGTTTGTGAATCCTCACCCGGCGCACGTACCCCTCGGGCATGGGCACCTCCAAATGTCCGCCATAAGCCAGCGACCGGTCATATTGGGAAATCTGGTAACCCTTGGGCAAATCCGGATAGAAATAGTTCTTGCGATCGAAATAGGAAAGCGGACGAATCTCCGCCTGCATAGCAGCCGCCAACAGAACGGCTTTCTCTACTGCCGAGCGGTTCAAAACCGGCAACACGCCGGGCAAACCCACACACACCGGGCAGATATTGGTATTTGGGGCCTCCCCCCATGAATCGGCTTTGCAGGAGCAGAAAATTTTGGTGGTGGTATTCAGTTGGATGTGGGTTTCCAAACCAATGATGATTTCGTATTCCATGGTGGTCAATCACTCCTCAGGTTGAATCAGCGCACAACCAGCGGTCGGGTGGCGCGCCAGGCTTCCTCAGCGGTGGCCTGTTCATAGGCATACCCAATACGGAACAGGGTGCTTTCGGAGAAATCGGGGCCAAGCAATTGGATACCAAGCGGTAGCCCCTCGGCATTCAGGCCACCGGGCAGCGAAATGCCGGGGATGCCGGCGTGGTTGGCTGCCACCGTCAACTGGTCAGCGTACTGCATCAAGACCGAATCGCCATAGACACCGCCGATTGGGAAGGCCGGCGTGGGCGTGGTGGGCGTGAGCAACGCGTCCAGGCGGTAGGCGCCTTGGGGGTCGAAAACCGCCTCGAAATCCCGGCGTATCAGGGTGCGGATTTTGAGGGCGCGGTTGTAATACTGCGCACTGTACTGCGCTGCGCTGACGTACATGCCCATCAGAATGCGCAGTTTGGGTTGCAGGCCAAAGCCTTCGCCGCGACTCTTGCGGTACATTTCATGCAAATCTCGCACTTTCTGCGGTGTGCGGTAACCGTACTTGACACCATCGAAGCGGTGCAGGTTAGAAGCCGCCTCCACGCGTGAGATAACGAAATAAGCCGGAATGCCGTAGCGGGTATGCGGCATGGGCACATCTTCCACGATTTCCGCACCTTGAGCGGCCAACACTTCTGCAGCGTGCATCACTGCAGCGCGAATTTCATCCGGCAGCGGTTCTTCATACAGTTCACCGCTTTGCGGGTCGGGATACGTAATGCGGAAGTAATCGGGAGAAAGGCCAATGCGCAGCCCTTCGACGCCACGCGGCAATGCCGCCAGATAATCGGGCACCGGCAGGGTAACCGCGGTACCGTCGTGAGGGTCAGCCCCCGCCATCGCTTGCAGCATCAGCGCTGCATCGGTGACATTGCGTGCCAGGGAGCCGGTAGTATCCAGGGAGGAGCCAAAGGCAATTAACCCGTAGCGGGACACGCGCCCGTAAGTGGGCTTCAGCCCAACCACGCCACAAAAGGCCGCCGGTTGCCGGATGGAGCCGGCCGTATCCGTCCCCAAGGAGAGCGCACCCTCCCAGGCGGCTACGGCCGCCGCGCTGCCCCCAGAGGATCCCCCCGGCACCCGCGCGGGATTCCAGGGGTTACGCGGCGAAGGCTGATAGGCACTCGACTCATTGGAAGAACCAAAGGTAAATTCATCCAGATTGACCTTGCCGAGTATCACTCCGCCGGCGGCTTCCAAACGCGCCACCGGCGTGGCCGTGTAAGGGGCTATGAAGTTCTCCAAAATGCGCGAAGCCGCACTGGAAAGCGTGCCCTTTACCGTGAAAATATCCTTGACGGTAAAAGGCACCCCGGCCAATGGCCCGGGGTCTTCGCCGGCCGCGATTTTTGCGTCCACCGCATCGGCTTGTGCCAGGGCGCGTTCGGCGGTCAAGGTAATGAAGGCGTGCACCCGGTCGGGTTCGGCATTGGGGTCGCCATCCAATTGACCAGGGCACCCGTCCACGCGCGCAATGTGCGCCAAAACGGCTTCGGTTACCTGTCGGGCGGTGTATTCACCGCGGCGTACTTTGCGGGCAATTTCGTGAGCAGAGAGTGCGGGAATGTAGTCGGTCATCGAAGTTACTCCAGTTCTTCGTGAGGAATATCCGGCACCACAATGTAGCCATCTTCGACGGCCGGCATCTGGGCGATGATGTCCTCTCGATTGGGGTCGGGGTGCCACTCGTCGGCACGCGGGGCCGGGCTAATTTCGGGGGGATAGGGCACCCCGTGCGAGGCGATGGGGGTATCCTCATCCAGCGGAATAACCTGCAGGGCGTGTACCGCCTGTAATTGCTTGTTCAGTTGGCCACGCAGATACGCTGCCTCTTCGGGCGTGAGTTCCAGCGCGGCCAGTTCAACCATGTGATTGAAAATTTCAGGGGAAATTTCCTCTTGCATCGCAACACCTCGGGAAAATAGAATAATGGCGCTTATGGCCAACCCTCGAAAAAACACCTACGAATTGGTATTTTATCATCTTTCCCACCCAGGGCTTTTCAACATTCTAACGTATTGCGAAGCGCAAAGCGCGAAATGCGAAAAGCGAAATGCGAAGCGCGAAACGCAAAATGCAAAATGCAAAGAATGTCAGAAAATTCCTGCCGGAGAGATACGTCCACGCACCGAACAACATGCTATAATGAAACCCGTTTCAATCCCAAAACAATTCCTGTTCCACATTTTATCATCGGGAGGAAAGTATGACCCTTGAATTCCCCTTTTTCACCGAAGAACACAAAATGATCCAGCAAGCCGCACGAGACTTTGCCCAAAAAGAAATCGCCCCCATTGCTGCCGAATACGACGAGACGGGTAATTTCCCATCTGAAACCATCGAAAAGATGGGGGAGATGGGCTTCATGGGCATCGAAGTGCCGGAAGAGTACGGTGGCGCCGGCATGGACACGCTGGCCTACGTCCTGGCGCTGGAGGAAATCAGCAAGGTGGATGCCTCACATGGCACCATTATGTCGGTAAACAATTCGCTCTTCAATTATGGCCTGCTGCACTTTGGCACCGAAGAACAGAAGCAAAAATTCTTGATACCGGTCGCCAGCGGCGAAAAAATCGGAGCGTATTCGCTCACCGAACCAATGTCCGGCTCGGATGCCGGGACGATGCGCAGCCGCGCCGTGCGTGATGGCGATGACTACATCCTCAATGGACGCAAGTCGTGGGTGACCGGCGGTCCCGTGGCCGACTTTGTGGTCGCCTTCATAATGACCAACCCGGAGAAAAAGCACAAGGGCGTAACCGCCTTCCTGATTGCAACCGATAAGCCGGGCTTCATCCGCGGCAAAAAAGAACCCAAGATGGGCATTCGCGCCTCGGCCACCAGCGAAGTGGTCTTCGAGAACTATCGCTGCCCGGTGGAAAACCGCCTGGGGGAGGAAGGGGATGGCTTCAAAATTGCCATGACCGTGTTGGACGCCGGACGCATTGGCATTGCGGCACAGGCACTAGGCATTGCCGAAGCCGCCTACGAAGCGGCACGTACATACGTCACCGAGCGCGAGGCCTTTGACAAAAAGATCGGCCAGTTTCAGGGTACCGGCTTCAAAATTGCCGATATGAAGACCCGCATCGAAGCCGCCCGCCTGCTCACCTACCACGCCGCGCTGGCCAAAGAACGCAGCAAGACCACCGGAGAGCGCTTTACGCTGCAAGCCTCGATGGCAAAACTATTCGCTTCGGAAACGGCCATGTTCTGCGCCCACGCGGCCGTGCAGATCCACGGCGGGATGGGTTACTCGAAAGAATTACCGGTCGAGCGCTACTTCCGAGATGCCAAAATCACCGAGATTTACGAAGGTACCAGCGAAATTCAACGTCTGGTCATCTCGCGCTTGGAAACCGGGCTGCGGTAAACCGCGGTGGGGGCGGGTTACGAACCTGCCCCCACGTGATTATCTTGGGAGCAAGCATCCAAAATGAAAGCCATCCTTTTCTACCAACACGGCGGGCCAGAAGTGCTGGAATACGGGGATTACCCCACCCCAGAGCCTGCCCCTGGAGAAGTGCTCATCCGTTTGAAGGCCGCAGCCCTCAATCGCCTGGATTTGTGGGTGCGCGAGGGGTGGCCGGGCATCCGGCTGAATTACCCGCACATTCCCGGCGCAGACGGCGCAGGAGACATTGCCGCACTGGGCGAAGGCGTCAGTGGATTGACCGTTGGCACGCCGGTCGTTATCAACAGCAACATCGGCTGCGGCATGTGCGAGGCCTGTCAGGCCGGGTGGGACAATCGTTGTGAACACTGGCACTTGCTGGGAGAGACGCGCCGCGGCACTTACGCCGAATACGTCGCCGTACCCGCACGGCAAGTCCTGCCTCTGCCGGAGGGCTTCGATTACCACACCGCGGCCGCCGCGGCGCTGGCGTATCACACCGCCTGGCACTCGCTGATTACGCGCGGCAACCTGCGCCCCGGCGAAAGCATACTCATCGTGGGGGCCTCCGGTGGCGTGAACACCGCCAGCATCCAGATTGCGCGCTACACCGGCGCAACCGTGTATGTGGTCGGCTCGAATGACGAAAAGCTGGCCATGGCCGAATCATTGGGCGCTCACTACTTAATCAACCGCTCCAAAGAAGAGAATTGGGCCAAGAGTGTCTACAAGATGACCGGACACCGCGGGGTGGATGTGGTCGTGGACAACGTGGGGACCACCTTCCCCTTGAGTTTCCGCGCCGCCCGTCAAGGGGGGCGTATCCTGACCGTGGGGAACACCGGCGGCCCCAAATTCGAAATCGACAACCGCTTTATCTTCGGCAAACATTTGAGCGTCATCGGCTCCACCATGGGCACACTCACCGACTTCCGCACCGTGATGTCCCTGGTGTTTGCCGGTCACTTACGCGTACCGCTAGACAAAACCTTCCCCCTGGCAGCCGCCCGCGCCGCCCAGGAACGCCTGCAAAACGGTCAACAAATGGGTAAAATTACCCTGACCTGCGCATAAACGGCAGTGCGTCCAGGCACAAGAAAGCAATGTCGGCTCCCCATACAAACGCACCTAAACGTCCGCGCAGCGTAACGCTCTTCACCTGGGGCGTGTTAATGCTTGCGGCGTTGTACCTCACCCGCATTTTCGTAACCCTACGGGAATGGGACTTCCTACAGGAGTACGCCTTGCCCGGCACAAGCAGCTACCTGCTAGGGAGCGGCCTGCTGTGGAGCGCGCTGCTGTTCCCCTGGGTTATCGGGCTATGGCGCGGCATCCCGGCCGCTTACCGTCTAGTGGTGCCGCTGAGCGCCGCGTACACCCTGTGGATGTGGGCCGAACGTTTGTATTTACACTGGGAAAGCGCCCCGGCGACCAATCACCCTTTCTGGCTGGGCACCACCTTGCTCTTCTGGGGCTGGCTGTTCTGGTGGCGTAGCCGTCCCCCTATCAAGGCATTCTTTGGAGTACTTCATGAGTGAAAATCCATCCATCCAACATCTGAAGGAATTACGAGAACAAGCCGCCCTGGGAGGCGGCCCGGCGCGTATCGAAGCCCAACACAAACACGGCCGCTTGACGGCTCGCGAACGGCTTGCCCTGCTCTTGGACCGCGGGTCATTCCGAGAAATAGACGCCTTTATAACCCACAACAGCACGAATTTCGGCATGGAAAATAAAAAATACCTGGGGGATGGCGTCGTGACCGGCTGGGGCACCATTGATGGGCGACTGGTATACGTCTTTTCGCAAGATTTTACCGTGATGGGCGGCAGTTTGGGAGAAGCCCACGCCCGCAAAATCGTCAAAATCATGAAAATGGCGCTCAAGAACGGCGCGCCGGTCATCGGGTTGAACGATTCCGGCGGGGCGCGCATCCAGGAAGGCGTGGTCTCCCTGGGGGGCTATGCCGACATCTTTTTGCAGAACACCCTGGCGTCGGGGGTGATTCCGCAAATCAGCGTCATCATGGGGCCGTGCGCAGGCGGGGCGGTGTATTCCCCCGCTCTGACCGACTTCATCTTCATGGTGCGCAATTCTTCGTACATGTTCGTGACTGGACCAGAAGTGGTCAAAACGGTTACGCATGAAGACGTCACCTTCGAAGACCTGGGCGGCGCCAGCGTGCACTCGGAAACCTCCGGCGTCTGCCACGTGGCCGCCGATAGCGAGGCCGATACGCTTTACCTGGTGCGCAAACTACTCTCCTACCTGCCGCAAAACAACCTGGAAGACCCGCCTTTCACGCCGTCCACCGACGACCCGCTGCGCGCCGATGACCTCCTGGACGAAATCGTCCCTGATGACCCCAGCAAACCTTACGACATAAAGGAAGTCATCCGGCACATCGTGGATGACGGGCAATTCTTCGAAATCCACGAGGCCTACGCCCCCAACATCGTGGTCGGCTTTGCGCGTTTGGGCGGGCATAGCGTGGGCATCGTCGCCAATCAACCCGCCGTGCTGGCCGGAGTATTGGATATCGCCGCCTCCGAAAAAGCGGGGCGCTTTGTGCGTTTCTGCGATGCCTTCAACATCCCCGTTGTGACCTTCGAGGACGTGCCCGGCTTCCTCCCCGGCACGCATCAGGAACATGGCGGCATCATCCGTTCCGGCGCCAAGTTGCTATACGCCTACTGCGAAGCCACCGTCCCCAAATTGACAGTCATTACCCGCAAGGCCTACGGCGGCGCGTACGACGTGATGAGCAGCAAGCACATCCGCGGCGATTTCAACGTCGCCTGGCCGAGCGCCGAGATCGCCGTGATGGGGCCAGACGGCGCGGTGAACATCATCTTCCGCAAAGAACTGGCCGAGGCCGAAGACCCGCTCAAGCGCAAGGCCGAACTGGTGGCCGAATACCGCGAGAAATTCGCCAACCCATACGTTGCCGCCAGCCGCGGCTATCTGGACGATGTCATTCGGCCGCGCGAAACCCGTTCTCGGCTGATCAACGCCCTGGAAATGCTCGCCAACAAGCGCGATAGCAACCCGCCCAAAAAACACGGGAACATCCCCCTGTAAGCCGGAGTACGCTTTATGTTCACGAAAGTCCTCATCGCCAACCGCGGCGAAATCGCCGTCCGCATTTTACGTGCCTGCCGAGAACTCGGCCTGCAAACCGTAGCCGTATACTCCGAACCCGACCGGCAGGCGTTGCACGTCCGCTATGCCGACCAGGCCTATTGCATTGGTCCGGGCGCCTCGCGCGATTCCTACTTGCGCATGGATAAAATTTTAGAAGTAGCGCGCAAGAGTGGCGCACAAGCCATCCACCCAGGGTATGGCTTTTTGGCCGAGCGCGCCGACTTCGCTCAGGCTTGTCTGGATGAAGGCCTGGCCTTTATCGGCCCCAAGCCCTCGGCCATTGCCGCCATGGGCGATAAAATCGTGGCCCGCGAGACCGTCCGCAAGGCCGGGGTGCCGGTAGTGCCCGGTACCGAAGGCGAAGGCGGGCTGAACGACGATGAACTGCTGGCCATCGCCCCCCAAATCGGCTTCCCCTTGCTTGTCAAGGCCACAGCCGGCGGCGGCGGCAAGGGCATGCGTGAGGTACGCTCGTTGGAGGAGATGCCCGCCTTGTTGCGCGCTGCCCGCCGCGAGGCCGAAGCCGCCTTTGGCGACGGAAACGTCTACCTGGAGAAACTCATCGAGGGCGCGCGCCACATCGAAATCCAGGTTTTGGCCGATTCCTTCGGGAACACCATCCACCTGGGGGAACGCGAATGCTCCATCCAACGGCGTCACCAAAAATTACTGGAAGAATCCCCCTCCCCCTTTGTTGCCGGTGACGATGACCTGCGCCGGAAAATGGGTCAGGTAGCCGTGCGGGCGGCAGAAGCGGTAGGGTACGTCAATGCCGGAACAATCGAGTTTTTGGTAGATGCCGATAAGCATTTTTACTTTCTGGAAATGAACACCCGCCTGCAAGTAGAGCACCCGATTACCGAACTGGTCACCGGCGTGGACATCGTACACGAGCAAATCCGCATCGCCCGCGGGCGGCAATTGCGCTGGAAACAGGAAGATATTCAAATGCGCGGCTGGGCAATCGAAGCACGCGTCAATGCCGAAGACCCCTACAACAACTTCGTGCCCTCCACCGGCAAACTCAATCACATTTTGATGCCCTCCGGGCCAGGCGTGCGCGTGGATACCGGCGTATTTTCCGGCTTCGAAATCACCCCCTACTACGACTCACTGATTGCCAAACTCATTGTGTGGGGCGAAACGCGTGCCGAGGCCATCCTGCGGCTGCGCCGGGCGCTGGAAGAATACCGCATCATGGGCGTGCGCACCAACATTCCCTTCCATCAAAAATTGCTCGATTCGCACCGCTTTATGGCCGGGCAGTACGATACCCGCTTTGTGGAAGAGCGCTTCTCGCCACAATACAGCGCCGACCGACGCGAAGAAGGCGAGATTGCCGCCATTCTGGCCACCCTGGTCGCCCATAGCGAGAATTTACAAGCCTCCAACATCGTGCGCCGCGGCATACGGGATACCAGCAACTGGAAGTGGCTTTCCCGCTGGGAGCGAGTCCACCGCTAACGCCGACCCCAAGGTGCGGCCCTACCTCAGGTGAATTGCCATGAAATACATCACTACAATTGACAATCAAGAATACACGGTTGAAATTCTGGATGACGGCGTGGTTACCGTCAACGGGAAGACCTACCAGGTAAATTTTGAATCCATCGATGGGCAACCGCTATACTCCCTGTTGGTGAATGGGGCTTCTTACGAGAGCATGGTTTACGCCACCGAAGAAGCCTGGGAGGTATTGCTGCGCGGCTACCTGTACAAAGCCACCGTAGAAGATGAGCGCGAGAAACGGCTGCGCGTTGCGGCCGGCGGCAGTCAGGCACAAAACGCCCATTTTCATCTCAAAGCCCCTATGCCCGGCCTGGTCGTGGCTGTGCCCGTCAGCGAGGGGCAGGAAGTCAAAAGCGGCGACGTGCTGGTCATCCTTGAATCCATGAAAATGCAAAACGAACTCAAATCGCCGCAAGATGGCATCGTGAAGCGCGTGCGCGTTCAGGCCGGCCAGAGTGTGGAGCGCAACCAGGTCATGCTCTCGGTACACGCCCCAGAAGCATAAAAGAGCGAAAACATGTCCGATTATCAAGAACTGGAAGTCAAGTTTTACATCCGCCGGCCGGAGAAACTAAGCACCCGCCTGCAAGCCCTGGGCGCCAGGCAAATCTACGCCCGCACCTTCGAGCAAAACCTGCGTTTCGATACCCCCGACCACGCCCTGCAAAACGCCTTTCGAGTGCTGCGCCTGCGGCAGGATAGCATCGCCCGGCTAACCTACAAAGGGCCATCCAGCGACCGGCAAGGCGTCCGGCGGCGGGAAGAAATCGAATTCGAAGTCAGCGATTTTCAGGCCGCCCAGCGCTTCCTCGAAGCCCTGGGATACCAGGTCAGCACCCGCTACGAGAAATACCGCACAACTTACGAGTTACAAGGCATACTGGTCACGATAGACGAACTGCCTTACGGGCACTTTGTGGAATTGGAGGGGGAAAATCCGCAAACCATTCGGGAAGTCAGCGAAAGACTCGCGCTGCGTTGGGAAGCGCGGCTACCCGAAAGCTACCTGGCCCTTTTCGAACGTGCCAAACGGACCCTTGGGTGGTCATTCCAACACCTGGTTTTCTCCAACTTCCAGGGGATCCCTGACCCCCTCGCGGCCCTGGGGTTGCCTCTCGCCGACGAGTAGACGCCCTCCCGACGAATATTCCCCTCACCTGACCAGCATGGCGCAAAAAATCCGCCACGCACGCGCTCCATCCTGGTGGACGCCCTGAGCGGCGAATGCCACTGTCATTTCGGCTCAATGCCTGACATGAAGAAAGCCTTCTACGCAACACTGGAACGCAACGGTCCCAAAGCGCTACGCGAATTCAAAGCCGCCTTTGGCGACGGGATGGAACAAAGCAAATAAGTACCCTGGAATCAGAAATAAATCGACCTGTGCAATTGGCTACTAATTTCGTTCTGTTTGAGCACAGCAGGCTGGGCTCCCATGCCCGGTTCCTGGGAGCGCCGCACCCCAGTCCGGCGGTTACTGCC
>DYKW01000195.1 GCA_020722405.1 Anaerolinea thermophila | reverse complement strand
AATCTATTTTCAGATCAGATACGTTCAAGGAGTGTATCCATGCCAGAACTCATCATTTTAGGAAGTGCCAACGCTGTTTCAGACACGCAACATGAAAATACACACATGGCTTTGCTTGGGGAAAAGCGCACCGTATTGATTGATTGCGTCAGCAACCCGTTGGTACGCTTGCAACAGGCAAATGTCAACCATCATCAAATTACCGATCTCATTCTGACCCACTTTCACCCCGATCACGTTTCCGGTGTGCCATTGCTGCTTATGAATATGTGGCTTCTAGGACGTAAGCACCCCTTGAACGTTTACGGGCTGCATCACACCTTGAAACGCGTGGAAGCCCTGATGGATTTTTATGAGTGGTCTCACTGGCCAGAATTCTTTCCGGTGGTGTTCCACCATCTGCCTGAGCGAGTCAACATACCGGTGTTGGCGTGTGATGAGTTCGACATCATCGCCTCGCCTGTGCGCCACCTGATACCGACCATTGGCTTGCGGGTAACTTTCCCACAACGAGACAAGGTGTTGGCTTATTCTTGTGATACGGAACCCTGCCCAGAAGTTATAGAGCTGGCCTCTGGAGCGGATGTGCTGATCCACGAGGCCGGTGGCGCAACGCATGGACACTCATCGGCTGCACAGGCTGGAGAGATCGCACGGAGGGCCGAAGTCGGCCGCCTGTATCTGATTCACTACCCCACTTATGGCCCAGATTATGAAAAACTGCTCCCAGAAGCCGGGCGTACTTTTGGAAAGCCAGCCGCCCTGGCGGAAGATTTCATGGTGCTGGATTTTTAAACAAACGCAGGCTAAGGTGCGGGATACGACACGTTAGCCTGCTGGCTGTCCTTAGGAGGAAGAAAAATTCAGGGGAAACGGGGACACCTGCAAATTCCGGCAAAGGCTGTTCCCTTAGGGTGACGGGAAATGCCCATGGAATGCTTCCCCTAAAAGTGCGGCGCGCTTACCAGCCTTCGATATACGGCCGCCATTCCTCATGTTGGCGTATATACTCATCAAACAAATACTTCGCCGAAGCCGGCGGCTCTTTGGGCGGATGCAGCAGACGCATATGCGCTTCTTCCAGGGTGCGTCCACCTTTGCGATGGTTACAAGGTGCGCAGGCCGTCACCAGGTTTTCCCAACTGCGCGTTCCTCCCAGACGCTTGGGGATGACGTGGTCCACGGTCAAGTTTTGCAGCGTGCGCCCGCAATACTGGCAGGTGTAATTATCTCGTCGAAAGATTTCACGCTTGGTTAACCGCACCTTGCGGCGCGGCCTGTGGACCATGCGCCCCAGACGGATGACTGAAGGAATAGGAAAACTACGGTTAACGGTGTGAGTTTGACCGCGTCCGTTCATCACCAACGTTGCCTTGCCGCACAGAATTAACCCCAGCGCGCGGCGCGTTGAGCACACATTGAGCGGCTCAAAATTGGCATTCAGAATGAGGACAGGGGCATGCACTGCCATGTTCTTCCCGAATAAAAAAGGACAAATGCCTGTGGTCGCGGGATTGCCGGTCAGCGTTCTGCCGGGCAGGAGCAAAACGGTTCGCCTTGTGGTGCGATCTCGGCGAATTATAGCACGGTGTAGTAAGCCAAGGGGGGAAAATTGGTTAATTCTTTTTTTAAACGCTAAGACGCAGAGCCGCAAATAAAATCATGCTTCAAGTCGCGTAGTTGGATAGCCGTTTGTTAGTAGTAGGGGCGAAAGGCTTTTGCACACGCCTGCCACCTGTCTGCGCGTCTTCGCGGCCTTGCGTCTAGGCGTTAAAATAGCACCCCACTCCCCCGAATTTTTGAAATGATCCCCATACTCTTTTTAAAATCCATAAGCAGCCGGGAGATGGCGCAAACGCCGCATTCTCCTTTTGCCAGTACAGGCTGAGAATACGACAAAAGTTCTCGTTTGCGGCGTTCATATCTGAGCATAGTGCGCCGAAAACTTCCAGACCGCCTATGTGATGATTTGCACAAACCTGCGTTACAGAATGCACTATCGCCGATTCAACACGGAGGGGATAATATTAGCAAAGCAGTATATTCGTTTATTCGCTAAAGGAAATATATGATTTCACAAACATTAGCGCAGGAAGTTTCCCAGATGGAAGCGGATCTCTGTTCGGCCTTCACAAATCCCACCCGGATTTTGATTCTCTATGCCCTTGACGAGAGGCCGCGCAATGTGACCGAGTTGACGCTCGAATTGCAAATTACCCAGCCAGCCGCATCGCGTCATTTGAAGGTATTGAGGGATCGAGGCCTGGTGACTTCCGAACGACATGGGACGACAGTGACCTATCGCCTCAGCGACCAACGCCTGATTCAAGCGCTCGACTTATTGCGCTCCGTGCTGCGCGACCGGATTGCCCACCGCGCCAGCCTGATGGAAGAGGTCGCTGATTGATCTGTTCCTGTGTGAATTTTTTGATTTCTTTACGAGGAGAAAATATGCACCACCAGAAAACCGCTTTTACTTTTTTCTTTGTTGGATTGGCGCTTGTCATCGCTGCCAGCATCTTTTTGACGACGGCGACTCCTGCCAGCGCCCAATGCGGTTCGCAGGCTTCGTCCTGTAAGAACTGCCATGAAGTGCAGGGCGAGATGCCCGTCAACGCTGACGGCACGGGCT
>DYKW01000194.1 GCA_020722405.1 Anaerolinea thermophila | reverse complement strand
AAGATTTTGTTTCGGCTGCGAAGTGGCTGTACTGTATGTCAGTTTTACCACAAATAAGGTCTCCTTACCAGTTGCCATGAGTTTGTTATGCAAGATTTTGCCAAGTTGCTTGACGTTGGCTTCCCCTTATGCTAGTATGTGTAATACATAAGATGTCATCACTGAGTTCTTTGGGTAGGTAGCGGGTAGTTTCATCCCGACATAGAAGGAGTGAGAAAATATGAAACTCAAGCGCATTTTTGTTTTTTCCATTGTTGTGCTCTTGGCCTTTGGATTGGCGGCCTGCAATCGTTCGGCATCTCAAGGCCCTGGTAGTCCAACATCCCCTCAGGGTACATCGGCCATGCCCAACCCCAATGCTTTGAATAACGAATTTATGACCCAGACGGCAGTGGCACAGCAAAGTGGTAAGCAAGGGAACGTTCAGCCTGCTACCCCTACCAATACACCCGCATCACAGGTGGTACCGACAACGGCTCCTGCCCAAGAGCCAACCCCTCTGCCGCAGCCTTCGCCTACGCCTGGCGTACCCGGTCAATATGTATTGCAAAAGGACGAATTCCCCTATTGCATCGCTCGTCGTTTCAATATTAATCCTGATGAGTTATTGGCCGCCAATAACCTTTCAAGGAATGCACAATTTTTCCCCGGACAGACGTTGGTCATTCCTAAAGGGGCTAAGCCTTTCCCTGGAAAAGGTGCTTTATTGCCGCATCCGGCCAGTTATACGGTTAAAAGCGGCGATACAATTTACACCATCGCCTGTGCTTTTGGAGATGTAGACCCAGCCGCCATTGTAGCCGCAAATAACCTCAAGGCACCATACTCTCTGACCGTTGGCCAGACCCTCAATATCCCCTAATCTATTTTTGTTCGACCGATTGGCAACCCTCTGGCTGTTTTTCCAGAGGGTTGCGTTGTTTCCCGAAAGGAAGATGACATGCAGTTTACCCCCCTACAAAGTGAAATTCTCTACCGTGGACGGGTGTTTACCTTGCGGCAGGATACTGTCCGACTACCGGACGGAGGCAGCACCCAACTCGATATCTTGCAGCATAATGGCGGCGTAGCGGTTGTGCCGTTGGATGCAGATGGTAATGTCTGGTTTGTGCGTCAGTATCGCCAGGCGGCTGGGCAATTGTTGCTAGAAATTCCAGCGGGCACGTTGGAAAAAGGCGAAAGCCCCGAAGAAAACGCACACCGTGAGTTGCAAGAGGAAATTGGCATGAATGCCCGCCGGATCACGCCGATTGGATCGTGCTTCTTGGCGCCGGGTTATTCTACGGAATACATGCACCTGTTTCTAGCGCGCGATCTTTTCCCGGCTCGGTTGCCAGCCGATGAGGATGAATTCATCGAAGTGGTGCGCATGCCTTTCGAAGAAGCCCTGGCACTGATTTCGGAAGGGGCTTTTCAGGATGCCAAGACCATTTTGGGGTTGTTGTGGACGCAGCAGATTCTGTCTGCTCCGGGTGGTCATGTAGTCGAATAGTCAAATAGTCGTTTGGTCAGTTGGTCGGGTAGTCGGGTGGTCAGTGGATATCTGACGGCTGAAGCCTGAAGGCTATCACCCCCTAACTTTGTGTCTTCTCCAATAACAGTTTGAGTTCGGCTTGTGCCTGCCCGCTGTTCTGAAAGTGGATGCCATGCCAACCGGCCGCGCGGGCGGTTTCTATATTTTGCTGAAAATCGTCCACGAAGATGATGCTTTCAGGAGGCACTTCCAGGTGTGCCTGTACCCGGGCGTAGATCGCTGGATTGGGCTTGGCCAGCCCCAGTTCGGCAGAGATGAAGATGTGGTCGAAGGCATCGGCGACGTGCCAATACCGTTCCAGACCGACGCGCAGGTCGTCCCAGGCATTGCTCAGCAGTGCTGTGTGGTAACGCCCATCTGAGGTGCGCAGAGTGCGTAACAAGGTTATCAGGTCTTCATCCAATTGGTCGCCACCCCAAAAGGCGCGCTGCAATGCCGGAATTTCTTCCGGTGGCCAATGTAATTGATTGGCTACTTCCAGCCAGTGTTGTTCGGCCGAGAGTTTTCCCACACTTGCTAGACGGGCGCTTTGGCTGCCGAAGACGATTTCGTCAAGTGCTTCGTAGGTTAAGCCCAAAAATTCGGCCAGTTGGGTGCGCGGGGCGCGATCTTCGGTGCGCAGCAGTACTCCGCCAAAATCGAAGATAATGGTAAGTGGTGTTGTGTTCATAGACGAATTGTCCTTTCTGTTTTTTAGCAAGAGTCCGATGAAACCGGCGGATAGCCGAAATAGTCCACAGATGACACAGATTTTTCCGCCGAAAAGCCATGTAAATCTGCGGTTGAATAAGAAAACTCAGAGTCCAGTTCTGATATTTCGAATGTGGTTCAGTTTATCATGCCTGCCAGGCGCTGACAAGCCGTGCTTTTGGGAGAATCAGGGCTTTTCTTTGTAACCTCCTGGGATTTTGGTATCTTCTCGAATTTTTGGGGTAACCCAAAAACTTCGAAGCCCCAACGCAATCCCCATTCTGGGGACTTAGGGGTTGTCCAAAATTTACTTCCTTTTTTCTGAGTTGTATAGTGTGAGGCCATGTTCAACGCAAAGTCGCGAAGACGCGAAGGTAGGTGCGTAGGTGTCAGCAAACAGCGGACTACCCGACTGTTAAATGCAAAATGCAAAATGCAAAATGCTGAATGCGAAATGCGAAATGCGAAATGC
>DYKW01000193.1 GCA_020722405.1 Anaerolinea thermophila | reverse complement strand
AATGGAATGTCATTTCAACGAGCGCCAGCGCAATGTCATTTCGACGAGCGTCAGCAATGTCATTTCGACGAGCGTCAGCGCAATGTCATTTCGACGAGCGCCAGCGCAATGTCATTTCGACGAGCGTCAGCGAGGAGAAATCTTAACCCCTGTTGAGAAGTCGCCATGAAAAATAATTTTCACCACCAGACATGAAAATCTATTTTCAGATCAGATACGGTTCTCGTTAGGTTTCGTTGGAATTTTATACGCTCCAACCTCGGTACACGCCACCGTAATTGATTTGAAAAAGTGCGGAGTTATTTTTGGACAAGCCCTTACCGCTCCGTTTCGGTTTCCTGTTGCCGGTTGCGCCGATAGGTAGCCTTCAGGAAGGCTACGAAGAGCGGATGCGGACGATTGGGGCGCGAGAGAAATTCGGGGTGAAATTGCGTGCCCAACATGAAGGGATGGTCGTGCAACTCGGCAATTTCCACCAGGCGGTTATCCGGTGACAAACCGGAGAAACGCATACCGGCTTGCTCGAATTGTTCACGGTAGGCATTATTGAATTCGAAGCGGTGGCGGTGGCGTTCCTGTACCATTGGCTTGCCATACGCAGCGTGGGCCAGTGAGCCTTCTTGCAAAACACAGGGGTACAGCCCCAGACGCATGGTGCCGCCCATGTCGGCGATATCGCGTTGATCGGGCATCAGGTCGATGACCGGGTGCTCGGTGTTACGGTCGAATTCTGTGGAGTTGACATCCTCCGTGCCCAGGATGTGCCGCCCGAATTCGATGGTCATCAGTTGCATACCCAGGCACAATCCCAGGTAGGGCACTTTGTGTTCACGGGCATAGCGGATGGCCTGAACTTTTCCTTCTATACCGCGTTCGCCGAAACCGCCGGGTACTAAGATGCCATCCGCCGCCTGAAGACGCTCTTTGTGTTTTCCTTTCTCTACTTCGACAGCATGAATCCAGTCGATTTCTACTTCTAGCCCCAGGTGCAAGGCGGCATGGTACAGGGCTTCGCGCACGCTCATGTAAGCATCATGCAGTTCCACATACTTGCCAACTAGAGCCACTTTGACGTGTGGCTTTTCGGCGTGTACCGTGGAGACCAATTTGCGCCAGGCCTGCCAGTCCGGCTTTTGACGGGAAGACAGCCCCAGCCGCTCTAGAACGTAGGTGCCCATGCCGGATTCGTCCACCAGCAACGGCACTTCGTAGATGCTGCGCGCGGTGACCATGGGAATTACGGCGCGGCGTTCCACATCGGAGAACAAAGCGATTTTTTGGCACAGTTCTTCTTCGACGGGGTAGTCGGAGCGGGCAATGATGATGTCGGGCGTGATGCCCAGGGAACGCAGGTCGCGCACCGAGTGTTGGGTAGGCTTGGTTTTGAGTTCGCCGGTGGCGCCGATGTACGGCAGCCAGGTGACGTGGACGTAAACGCTATTTTCGCGTCCGACATCGCTGCGCATTTGACGCAGTGCCTCCAAAAAGGGCTGCGATTCGATGTCCCCGACCGTGCCGCCGACTTCTACGATGACAATTTCGGCTTTCAGGGTCTTGGCAACCAAACCGATGCGGCGTTTGATTTCATTGGTGATGTGCGGAATCACCTGGATGGTGCCGCCCAGATAATCGCCGCGGCGTTCTTTGGCGATCACATCGGCGTATACCTGCCCGGTTGTGATGTTGCACACCCGGTTCAGATTGGTGTCGATGAAACGTTCGTAATGGCCGAGGTCCAGGTCTGTCTCACTGCCATCGTCTAGCACGTACACTTCGCCGTGCTGATAGGGGCTCATGGTGCCCGGATCGACGTTGATGTAGGGGTCAAGTTTTTGAGCGGCGACGGAATAGCCGTGTTCTTTGAGCACGCGGCCCAGGGCGGCGGCGGTCAGGCCTTTGCCGACCGAACTCAGCACGCCGCCGGTGAAGAAAATGTATTTGGTGGAGAGAGAAGGTGTCATGTGGCTTGTTTCTTATGGCCGGGCAACAAAGAAAAAGGAAGGTCTCGTGATGTATGACGACCTTCCCGAACAATCCCTGGTGTGGATTTGCGTGCCATCAACCGACCAATTTGGCCAGGTCTTCTGCGGCGCGGCGCATTTCCAGGAAAATCAGGCCCAACTTGGCGCCCTCGCGCGCCAGGACGGTCAACACGGCCTCCTCACCGATAGCAGTCAACAGCACGTACCCGCCGACACCCCGTATGTAGACCTGTTCCAACGTGCTGCGGCCTAATTCGCCGGCGATACGCTCGCCCAGGCTAAGCATGGCTGCCGACATGGCCGAGACACGGTCTTCCTCCGAACCAACGGGCAAGGCAGAGGCCATGATTAGCCCATCAACGGATACCACTGCCGACCCTTCGATATCCGGGGAAGCAACTTGCATTGAGCGCAAACGCTCTGTCATCAGCTCTACGCGTGATTTGGTCATGCCCTGATCCTCTCCTGATTGTCTCCTGAAGAAATGGCATACAAACGAGATGTTTTGAGTTTACCATAACTCCAGACTCTTTTCTAGGATTCCACGAAGTGTTTTTCACCGCGAGGTAGTTCGGTAGTTAGGTAGTTGGATAGTTAGGTAGTCGGGCATTCTGCATTTAGTACTCGGCTGGGTCGCTGACACCTGACGCCTACCTGCCAACGGTATCATCTCAAAAAGAAGGGGAAACGTCCCGAAGGTTTCTTCAAAAAGCTGGTT
>DYKW01000192.1 GCA_020722405.1 Anaerolinea thermophila | reverse complement strand
GCGCGCACGTCGTCACCGCCGACCAGAAACTCACCGACGGCGACGGCATCATGGCTGAACTCAAAACGCGGCTGAAAAAATTCGGCATCGAGCACACCACCATTCAATTCGAGTGCGAAGCCTGCGGGCAGGGCAAAACTGTTGCATACGGAACGGGAACCCCATAATCTCTAGGCAGAACGAAGGCTTGAGCGATGAGTCGCCGCTTGATCTGAATCAGGCTGAACGTCAGATTGAAGCGCTGACAGGAACGTCCCGAAGGTTTTTGGGTAACGCATTTGCTCGTTTGCGCTAACCTTCGGGACGGTGTTGATAAAAAATGAAAGTGGAGGTGGCGTATGTTGATCGAAAAATACGATGTCGAAGGCTTCACCCCGCCATCCAACGCCGAAGACCGCAAAGGCGCGGAGAAGGAGTTGAAAGGGCTGATTGACCTGGTCAACCGCACCTGGGAACGCCGCGCCGAGATCACACCTGATACCACCACGCGCCAGCGCCCCACGCTGATGGCAATTTACAAACTGCTTCCCAACACCAACTGCAAGCAGTGCAGCGAACCAACCTGCTACTCGTTTGCGTTGAAACTGACAGCTTCGCAGAAGAAACTCGCCGACTGCCCGCCGCTCGCTGAGCCACAGTACGCCGAAAAACTTGCCGCATTGCAGGAGATCGTCATCGAAGCGCCCGAGATTGGGTAACAGACCTCCGAAGCGAACCGAAAGGAGGCAGACGATGACAATCCCTGTCGTTTGTCCTTTGCTGATTCTGGGCAGTTACCTGCTGGGATCGGTCTCTTCGGCGATTCTGGTCACACGATTGTGGACTGGAAAGAACATCCACACGCTGGGCAACCGCAACGCCGGCGGCGCCAATGTGGCGCGCAGTGTGGGGCTATTGCCGGCCGCGCTGGTTAGCCTAGTGGATTTTTCTAAAGGCGCCCTGCCGGTCTATGTTGCCCAGCGGCTGGGGCTGGGCGATGCCTGCGTGTTGGGCGGAGCGGTCTCGATAAAAGTCATACCAACCAATGACATCTGTTCTTGCAGAAGGCTGTTTACTACGGTACAGTTGAACATAGGAGTTTGCTATGCTCGATCTCGACCGACTTAACGTTTTCATCCAGGTGGCCGCCACCCAGAATTGTTCCAGGGCAGCCGAGCGTTTGCACCTCAGCCAGCCGACGGTCAGCAAGCACATCCAGAATCTCGAAGCCGAATTGAATGTGAAATTGTTCGACCGCGATGGCGCACAATTGCACATCACAAATGCCGGAATGACCCTGCTCCCCTGGGCGCGCAAGATAGTGAGACTATCCACCCAGGTGCAGGAGATGATGCAGTCCATGCAGGATTCGGTGGTCGGCCAGTTGCGAATCGCATGTACCACAACGGCGGGGAAATATATCCTTCCGCATCTTGCGGCGCGTTTTCGCCAGCATTATCCGGGAGTACAGATTTTCATCCAACCCTGTGTGCGCCAGGAGATGACCAGCCGTCTGCTCTCCGAGGACGCCGATTTGGGCGTGGTCAGCAGCGAGGTCAGGGAGAACGATCTGGAATGCCAGTATTTTTTCACGGATCATATCTCGTTGATCGTGCCGGAGAAACACCCGCTGTCGAGACGCGACTCCATCGAACCGTCCGAACTGCTGGAGGTGCCGATCATCCTGCGTGAACCATCCTCCGGTACGCGCTGCACGTTGGAGTCAGAATTGGCAAAACACGATATTTCCTTCGATGAAATGAATGTGCTGATGGAAGTGGGAAATGCCGAGGCTATCGTGCAGGCTGTTGCCGGTAACCTGGGTGTATCCTTCGTCTCTCGAATAGCCTCGGCATACGCCAGGGCATGGGGCGGTGTCGTGGATGTACCGGTCGAAGGGCTGAACCTTGAACGGCGAATTTACATCGCCCGCCGCAAGTTATCGCATCCCAACCTGGTGCGGGACGCGTTCTGGGCTTTTATTCATTCGCCTGAAAATGAGGATGTCCTTGCCCTGCCGGAAGCGTAACGCGGAATTCCCTTCGGCTTTGCTCAGGGCAAGCATTCCGCAGCCAAAGGCGATATAAATATCGCGCTACAAATCTTCGCGGTTACAATTGTTTTCTGAGAGCAATACTATACTGTCCCGAAGTTTGAAAGGCAAGCGCCTTCGAGACGTTTGTATTTTGTCCTACAAAAACTGGAGCCGCGTTAGACGCGGCTCCAGTTTTCTTTTTCAGCAGTTTGTAGCGGAAAGATGATCAGGCGTTCATCGGACGGATGAACAGGTACCAAGCCATCGTCCAGCAACCAGCGATGATCGAAAGGCCGCCGAGGATCGAGCCCAATGACAGTTGCGGCACGCCGCTTAAGATGTGGCCGATGTTGCAGCCACCGGAGACCATGGCGCCGAAGCCCATCAGCAAGCCGCCGACGAAGGTCTGCAGGAGCAGTTTGGGCTCGGGAGCGCGGATGGCAAATTCACCCGCGATCAAAGCCGCAACCAGCGCGCCCAGCACGATGCCGAGTATTTCCGCGCCTTCCCAGTTTAAGGCAGTGACCTTAACTTTCTCTTCAACTACTGCCTGCCATTTGATCAACGATTGGAAGATGTTGATCCAGCCGCCGGTGATGCCGAGCGGATAGTTACGCCCGGCTGCCGCCGAAAGCGGGAAGGACAAGATGCCGATTAGGCCGACCACGATGCCGGTGGGCAGCCATGTCCAGCCCTTC
>DYKW01000014.1 GCA_020722405.1 Anaerolinea thermophila | reverse complement strand
TGGGATCTGCCTCTGCTGCTATAGGCTGAGCGCCAACTATCAAACTATCAAACTACCCGACTACGCGACTATCCGGCGGCATGGGAGCCGCCTCTGCTGCTATAGGCTGAGCGCCAACTACCAAACTACCAAACTACCAAACTATCGAACTACCTAACTACCCGACTACCCGGCGGCGTGGGATCTGCCTCTGCTGCTATAGGCTGAGCGCCAACTATCAAACTATCAAACTATCAAACTATCAAACTACCCGACTATCCGACTACGCGACTTGCGTCTTGGCGTTTAAAATGGCACCCATTCCCCCGAATTTTTGAAATGATATTTTACGACTTTGCGCTAAAGTTTTTGGGGGATCTCCAAAATTTGAGTGCCATCTTGACAAAATAACGCTTCTTATTTATAATTATTATTACTTTATAATTATTATAAACAAGGACGAAACATGAACACCCTGGAAGATCTAATTACCGCCTTGCGCCAGCAAGGAAAGCGCATCACCCCGCAACGCGAAGCCATCTGCCGCTTGCTGGTCGAGAGCGACGAACACCCTACCGCGCAGCAAATCTACGCCACCTTGCAGGCACAATTCCCCAACATGAGCCTGGCAACCGTTTACAACACCCTGGAGACGCTGGTCTCCCTGGGGTTAATCCACACGCTGGGCAGTGCAGGAGACGACGCTATCCACTACGACGCTGATACCACGCCACACGTCAACCTGGCGTGTATCTCTTGCCATCGCGTCATCGACCTGCCGACCTCCAGTGTAACCGCATTGGATGAGGAAGTCGGTCAAAATTCTCATTACAAATTGCTCGGCGCGCGCCTGATGTACTACGGCCTGTGCCCCGAATGTCAACAACGTCAAATAGAAATCAATCCTGCATAGTATCTGCTTACCGCAGAGCTCGAGGAGAACGCAGAGAATCTGGAAAGTCATTCACCACCCAGCGAATGCCATCCTTCAGGCAGGACCCTGACATTGCAGTTGATCAGCAAGCCCACCTTGCAACCAGAAAGCTGCGGAATTACAGGTGATTGCCTTCGACAAAACGGGCACCCTGACCGCGGGGAAACCTGCCCTTACAGACCTGATTCCCTGGGGAGATACCCCCCCCGAGGAACTGCTAGGCCTGGTGGCCGCCGCGGAGGCCCGCTCCGAGCACCCCCTGGCGGTCGCGGTCGTCCAGGGAGCCAATCGGCGCGGCATTTCTCTTCCAACGGCCACCGAATTTCAGGCACACACGGGACAGGGTATCGAAGCCCTGGTCACAGGGCAGCGCATCTGGCTAGGTAACGAGCGCTTGTTTCAACTGCGCGGTATCGCTATCCCCGCTGAATTGCGCCATCGAATGCAGACACTGGAAAACGAAGGGAAAACCGTCATGCTGTTGTACGCCGTCGACAAAGGTTTCCTGGGATTGCTGGCCGTTGCCGATACGCTGCGTCCAAACGCGGCCGAAATCATCAGCGCCCTCAAGCGACTGGGCATCCGCAAAACCGTCATGTTGACGGGCGACAACCCGTGTGTGGCTGCAGCCATCGCCGCACAAACCGGCGTAGACGAATTCCATGCCGAACTGCTGCCCGAAGACAAAGTACGGCTGCTGCAAGACCTACGTCGGCGATACGGAGCGATTGCCATGCTCGGCGACGGCGTCAACGATGCCCCCGCGCTGGCCAGCGCCGATGTGGGTATCGCCATGGGCGGGGCAGGCACCGATGTTGCGCTCGAAACCGCCGACGTGGTGCTCATGGCCGATGACCTGACACACCTGCCGTACGCTTTAGGGCTGGCACGACACGCCCGCCGAATAGTATGGCAAAACCTGACGTTCGCGCTCGCGGTCATCGTGCTGCTGGTTGCCACTACTTCTGGATTAGATTTACCGCTGCCGTTAGGCGTAATCGGCCACGAGGGCAGCACCGTACTGGTTGTGTTCAATGGTCTGCGCCTGTTACGTTATATACCAGGGTAAAATCCGGGATAGGTAAGTTCGAACCTGCCTATCCCATACCGCCAGGCTCTGCCTGGTGGGGCCGAGCATACCACTCCGTACCATTTCATGGAGCAAGTGGCACAGGCAGGTCGGCGATACGTCTGGCTGCGGCAGGATGCCGCACAGGCATCCCTCAACCAACGTCAAAGAGGGTAGGGGAGGGCAATGTCTTCGCCTACCCTCAAATCAATTACCGTAAACAACGCAGTTTTCGCCGATTTTTTCTACAATCTGCGTCATTTGTGGATGAATTTCCAGAGCCAGGTAGCCAGTTACGTTTTAGCGCCAAAACCGGCGCGTATCCAGAAAAACCTTGGCGTCTTTGCGGCTTTGCGTTAAGAGCAGCGCGTGGCATAAAAATTGCGCCACGCGCTGCTTTTTATCAGTCTCTGTGCGCTCAAGGGCGCCAGGCGGGGTCAAATTCCCAAGCATCGGGGAAATCAAACAACAACTTTGGTTCACCGCCGGATGCACTTACAATCCAAATACCGTGATTGACGCCATCGGGCCAACCTTCGTATACCACCCATTTCCCATCCGGTGAGTAAGATCCCCCTCGCTTAGGAGCCTTATCCGCCATCAGTGCGAAAGAGGCAAAGTGATCCGCAGAAGAGGCATAGAATAAAGGCACGGTATTGACATCGACTCGGAAAGTAAACACCAGTTGTTTTCCAGACGGCGACCATTCGGGACGAAAATACAACCCGGCACTATCAGAAAACGGCTCAGGATTGGAACCGTCAGCATTCATCATCCAGATGCGTTGACCATTCTTCGCCGTGGAAATATACACGACTTTCTTACCATCCGGCGACCATTCCGGCTGTATATTTTGCGTTCCTTGCGTAGCCAGCGGAGTGACTTCATCGGTTGCCAAATCCAGCATATAAACCGCCGGATTGCCGGTACCACGCAACGAAGTAAAGAGGATCTTCGACCCATCTGGAGACCAGGCCGGGTCGTAATCTCCAGAAGATTTCCGCAATGGCGATGATGGGGGAGACGACGAACCATCATCTTCGACATCGATGACGAACAGACTACTGCCGACATACGCCTCCTGATACCCAGGGCACGGGGAAACAAATACCAGACGACTACCATCGGGGTTCCATTCTGGCTGACAGGCACCGCCGGCGATGAAAGTCAGTTGCCGGGCGCTGCCACCATCCAAATTCACCAGCCAGATTTGCGGATCGCCGCTTTTGGTGGAAACAATAGCCAGCTCACCGGAACCACCGCCCAAGGGCGTTGGCAAAGGGGTCGATGTTGAGGTAAGCATAGGGGTAAAAGTCGGTGCTTGTGTTGCTGTAGGGGAAGGTGTGGGCATGAATTCTAGAGGTGTAGCGGTCGCACCATCCACCACCGCGAGAACCGTTGCGGTAGAAGTATTCTCTGGCGTAGCAGTAATGCGCATTGGTGCAAAGGGTGGACGGTTGGGAATACTCATAACGTAAGCGGATACCGTCGCCACCGATTGCTGCGCCTGGGCAGGGTATTGGTACACGAACCAGCCACCAGCCGCTGCCAAGGCAACAATCAACAATAACAAGGTCACCAAACAACCATGGCCTTTTTTACGTTTTTTCAGCACCGAGCGGGTATGCTCATCGATAAGTTCTTCAAGCGGTTTATTACGAGCAAAGGGATCGCTACCAGGTGGCGAGAGTGGATCGCTGATTGGTGGTGATCCATCATCCGTTGGAGCAGGTTCCTCGGTAGCCAAGGGAGATTCATCAGTAGCACTTGGAGGGGGCATGACGACCAGCGGGCCATTATTCAACTTACGAGTCGAACGAGAGGCCCCCAACAAGGCCAGGCGAAATTCTTCGGCGGTCTGGAAACGGTCATCTGGCTGTACAGCCAGAGATTTTTCCAGAGCAGCAGCCAGACGGCGGGAAACGTTAGGGTTGTGCTTGCGCACCGGGGTCAACGTAGCCTGCTCCATGGCCCGTGACAACCCATCTTCGGGCAGTGCGCCACACAACGCGGCGTACAACGTTGCCCCCAAAGAGTAGATGTCAGAACGGTGGTCGGTACGGGCTGTGCCGTACTGTTCCGGTGGCGAGTAACCCGGCGTCATGGCGCGCGCTCCTGTGGTCGTGGCCTGCCCGGCCTGAACGATTTTTGCCAGACCAAAGTCCACCAAAAAAACGCGCCCGTCAGGGGTAATCTTTACATTCCCTGGCTTAATATCGCGATGGACAATTTTAGGTTCACTGGTATGCAGGTAGGTTAAGGCTTCACAAATTGCCATCCCCAAGACAATCACTTCTGCTTCCGGCAATTGCCCTTCCCGATCCATACGTTGGCGCAAGTCCTCCCCCTCGATAAAGTCCATAATCAAATATTGCCCCTGACCAGGAATTTCAAAGTGGTCCGTTACACGTGTCAGATTGGAGTGGCGCAAATTTGCCAGAATGATCGCTTCGCGTCGGAACTGGCGAGCGTATTCATCCGTGGTAAACAGGTTTTCTTTGATGGCGACTTCCACACCCAGATTCTCATCCACAGCGCGATACACTGCCCCCATCCCCCCCTGGCCAAGAATCTCTACAATGCGGTATCGTTTATTGATCAGTGCGCCACGTTCAAGCGTCATAAGGTCACGGTACTCCTTTAGGGATTGGCGAAATCCTTGCACCGGCAAAGATTGAAACTGGTATCTTCTCAAAAAGACAAGAATAAACCATCGGGTGCAACAAAAAATTCACCACGTATTTTGGCGCCTCAGTGATAAAAAACGCTAAGACGCCCCAAATTATTGAGAGGATACACGCTGCCTACAAGTTTACTACAGGAATGGCTATCATGCACGGTTAAATTGCAACGAAACCATGCAACGCAATCAAATATGCACCGCATGGTTTCAAAATCTATCATCGTTGCTGGTATTCAGACTTCAGGACTACCAACGCACCACTACTCCACAATACTCACAATGAATTTCTACTTGACCGCGCAAAATGGGAGCAGAAAGCGGGGCTCCACAGGTAGGACATTGCGTAGGCGCATTGCGAATATGCTCCAATTCGGCATCGTCAACTGGTACCGCACGGTCATCCACATAAGCGCCGCTACGTGCCCGATTGATCATAGCCACCCACGCTTCACCCACAGGCTGTTGCAACAAGAAGCGGGCTTCAGGCAACGGGGCATCAGCCCCTAAGGTACAGTGCAAAACATCGGTGTCTTCCTCTTCTTCCGGTTCCGTCTGGGCACTTTCTACCTGACTGAGGGGGAGGTCTAGTTTGAGTTCAAAATCACCCACCCGGTCTTCCCATAACAGGCGCTGATCGGTGAGAAACAAAATACCGTTTTCAGGCTCCAGGCCAGGGCGCAGCCATACGGCTTCGACAGCGGCAACACCACTTTCCGTCGCCGACAAAGAAAAGGAAGCCATTGACAATGCCTCCAGCATCCAATTTACCCACTCCAGGTGAGTGTTCAAGGCATCGACCTCATCATCATAAGCATCAAACTGGGCAAAAACGGTATCTTCCGCCGCTTCTGCCTGGGCTTGCGCTGAGGCGGTGGCCGATTTGAGTTGCATGTACAGCGGGCGAGCCGCAACCAGGTTGTTCGCCATGCCCATCAAGCGCCCCAAGTCGGACTGGATGGTCTGCACGGTTTCAGAGAGGATAGCGCTTTGCTGGGCAAGTACGGTCTGCGCATTCTGCCGCACACGCTCCCACTGGGCTTCCAACACTTGCAGATCGTTCTCCAGAGATTTCTCGACCGTATATCCACGTGAGCGTACCGCACTCAATTGGCGATTGAGTGCCCCTACGCGCGTTTCCAGGTCTTCGAGATTGTGCTGTGCTCCCTTGAGCAGCATTTCATCTTGCAGACTGTTGACTTCACTCTGCAAAGCGAGTAAATCGGCCTGTGTCAGTGGGCGAGTCAGGTCATGCAACGAAACGCCGGCCGCAGTGGCCCGTTCTTTCTCGATATCACCACTCATGGCTTTACGCAGCCACATATCCCAGGTCTGCGAAGACTGTCCATCCAGGTGCATGGCAACACTCGCCAAAGCCGGCACTGAAAATCCGAGTTCCAGAAAATCCTGATGCCCAAACAACCCCTTCTTGGCTGCCTGCGTCTGTTTGACCGTCTCCAACGGCTGGTCAATCAAGACTTCCTGCACCAGTTCCGAATCTACGGTAATGAAGAGCACCTTTTTACGGGCTAGTTTTTCCTTGCGTTCAAAGATCAAGCGTCGGGTGGTGAGATACAGAACCCCTTCGGGGTCATCCTTGCCTTCCTTATCCCAGCGGGCAGGCACCGCTATCACCAGGTCTTCCCCCTGGGAAAGGCTGAAACGCGCCTGGGAGCGTTGGTCTAACGCCCAGTGAATTTGCTTCAAGCGCTCTATCACCGTGTAAACGGTGGAGACCACGTCTGCATAACGAGATTCAATCGCCGTTCGAGCGTTTTGGGTCTCACGCATGAGGGCATTGACTTGTGTCTCTACCTGCTGCAAACGCGCACGTGCCGCCGTTGGGTTTCCCAACACGGCATTGAGTTGTGCCACCGGAGATGACAGCGTACTCAGACGTGCTTGCAGCATTGCCGTCTGCTGCGGCAGGCTTTGGCGCACCTGTGGGATTACGCTTTGCCAGGTACTTACCGTCTGGTAGGCGCTTTCGTCTATATCCGCCTGAAAAGCATAGCCCTTTTCACGGGCACTCTCCAGCAAGGCAATCATATTGTCAATATCTGCTTGCAAACGGTCAATATCTTGTCCGATGGACTGGAAATCGGCCGTCTCTTGCAAGCGTTCCAGGGAACTTTGGAGAAATTGAACGTTACTTGTCAGAGATGGATGGGCCGCTGCCGCGTTAAGCGCCAATACCCCAAGTCCGGCAGCAGCCATCGGGCGGGCAACTTGCCTGTGTCCTTGCCCAGGCGAAGTGGCCTGATTTCTGTTTAGCGAGGCCGCCGGCCGAGGGGCCATTACTCGGCGAGGCGGCGCGGCCGGGCGCACCGGTGGGCGCGGCTGATGGAGGCCCACATCTTTATGATCGCGCAGCGCTTCTTTTCTGGCTACGCGCTGTACCTGTCGAGCAGGCATGGCACGATCTAAATTCGCCGGCGGACCATCGCGGCGCACGCTGGGTATGGAACGTTTTTTATCGAAATTTGGCACTATTTCTCTCCTTTGAACTAGGCATGAAGTGTGAAGGACTTCAATAATTATAGGCCCTACGCAGGAAGGACGACACGCGTGGTTGTCCTTCCTGCGAATTTACCGCCGAAAAATCCGTTTAAATATCCAGATTGCGGACTTCACTGGCGTGAGTCTGGATAAAACGCCGGCGCGGGGGAACCGCACTGCCCATAAGCATATCGAAAGTGCGATCTGCATCGGCCGCGTCTTCGATGGTGACTTGTAACAACGTACGATTTGCGGGATCCATGGTGGTTTCCCACAATTGTTGGGGGTTCATTTCACCCAAGCCCTTGTAGCGTTGCAATTGCACTTTATCGGCAGAAGCACCCAGCGAGGTGATAATTTCATCTTTCTGAGCATCGGTATAGGCGTAGTATTTTTTCTTCTGGTAAGAAATGAGGTACAACGGTGGTTGTGCAATGTAAAGATGCCCCTCTTCAATCAGCGGTTGTATGTAGCGGAAGAAGAAGGTCAACAACAAGGTACGAATATGGCTACCGTCTACATCGGCATCGGTCATGATGATGATACGGCCATAACGCAAGCCACTGAGGCTAAAACCTTCACCAATGCCGGTGCCAAGCGCCGAGATAAGTGCTTTGACTTCGTTATTTGCCAGGATTTTATCAAGGCGAGCGCGCTCGGTGTTGAGGATTTTACCGCGTAACGGCAAAATCGCCTGGAAATGGCGGTCACGCCCTTGTTTCGCCGAACCGCCGGCCGAATCTCCCTCAACGATGTAGAGTTCCGTATGCTGAGGATCGCGCGAGGAACAATCTGCCAGTTTACCAGGCAGAGTGAGACTTTCCAAGGCTGACTTTCTAATAACCAGATCACGCGCCTTACGGGCAGCGTCACGCGCTCGGGCTGAGGTCAAACATTTCTGAACAATGGCTTTGCCGGCTGAAGGCGTTTCTTCCAGGAAAGCGCTAAAGGCTTCCGCCACCACTTGCTGGGTGTAGGTCTGCACTTCCGCATTCATCAGCTTGACTTTGGTCTGGCTCTCAAACTGTGGATCCGGATGCTTGACGCTGACAATGGCGGTCAGTCCTTCTCGGGTATCATCACCCGAGAAATTAGAATCAGAATCTTTAAGCAAGCCGGTACGACGGGCATAATCGTTGATGGTACGCGTTAACGCCATGCGCAAGCCGGTCAAATGGGTACCACCGTCAATGGTGTTAATGGTATTGGCAAAGGAATACACTGACTCAGAGTAAGAGTCGGTATATTGGATAGCAACTTCCAGGGTGATGCCTTCGATTTCTTTCTCCACATGCATGACAGGGTGCAACACTTGGCGATTGCGATTAAGATAGCGTACAAAGGATGTGATGCCTCCTTCGAAGTAGAAGGTCATTTCCTTGCCACTGCGTTCATCAGAAAAGATGATTTTCACGCCACGCGTTACAAAGGCCATTTCGCGAAAGCGCTGCACCAGCGTCTCAAAACGATAGGATAAATCCCCTTTGAAAATCTCTCGGTCAAAGCGGAAGGTTTGACGAGTGCCGGTATCCTTAGCGGACGTCTTGCCAACTACCTCCAGTTTCCCAACTGGATGGCCACGCTCATAGCGTTGGTGATGAATTTTCCCATCACGGCGCACTTCAACTTCAAACCACTCCGAAAGCGCATTAACCGCCGAAAGACCAACACCATGTAAACCGCCGGAAACTTTATACCCACCACCGCCAAATTTACCGCCAGCATGCAGCGTCGTCATAACCAACTGCAAGGCGGGCACTTTCTTTTCAGGATGAATATCAACCGGAATACCACGTCCATTGTCAGATACTGTAACACTCTCATCCGGATGGATGATCACTTCGATTTGGTCACAATAACCAGCCAGCGCCTCGTCAATCGAATTGTCCACAACTTCATACACCAGGTGGTGAAGTGCCTTGATATCCGTACCACCAACATACATACCGGGGCGGCGACGGACCGCCTCCAGGCCTTCCAGAACTTGAATATCTTTCGCCTCATAGGAACTGGAATCACGTTGTGTCACAAAAAACCTCCATTATAGGGAAAATAAAACAACTGGACTCTGGCATTTTTTTGACCGCTATTGGTCTTCGCCGGAGAATGGCTTAAAAATCTGCGCGCTCTGTGTCCATCTGTGGATTGGGTTATTCGCCAATTTCCGCCAAACTCCAGTTAAAACAAGATCACAGCGCTTGAACGTCGTTCTGCAAGCCAGCATCCACCTGCTTACTCCAACGCTCGGCATCGCGAAAAAAAACAAAACTAGCAATCAGCAATGCCGTGGAAATTACAGCATGCCCCAGTATACCAATCAAGGCAAACCAGGAAGATTCCGATGGAATCCGCCATAGCACATCTAGCCCCCCACTTGTAATGAGGGCGGCTAGAATAAACAGGCTGGTCGATGGTAGGCTCCGCCGCACGATATAGGTGCTATACAAAATTGCACGCCAAAATGGTAGTGCATTCATGAAAATACCATGGGGGGAAAATACAAATGGCAAGAGAAACCATACTAGCAAAATACCTGCGCAGAGGAAAAAGATGCCTCCGTCACCTGAAATCATACTGGTCAGGCTTAGCGGGAATATCACAAACAGGCTACCAACCATCCAAACCAGGGCCAACCCAAAGGTCTGCAGGCTGGATTGTACCCAGGATTTAACGGTCAGTCTAAAAGGGAGAGGCATCCCCTTTATCGCTTGCGCCGACAACAAAAAGAAACCTGCTCCTAGAAAAATGCCCAACAGTGTATTCAGTAGCCAAAATAAAAAGGTTGTTCCCCAAGAACCCACCTGAATTTCGGGCAGTGGCGTCCAAGGAGCCAGAACTGGCAAGCGCGTATACATCAGGCTGGGCACACCTACCGGGTAGGTACGCAAAACCGAAAACAAGTTCATGCGCGGCAAGAGTTCTTGCCAGGCTTGTGTAACAACTGTGAGACTCTCCGGTTGATCTCCAACGTAGGTTTGCAAAGCAGGTTGGAACTGCTCAAAAATTGGCATCAACAAGGTATCCAAACGCATGTGCGGTCCCAACCATAGCCATAAATCCAGGATAATGGGAAATAGGAGAAGTTCCAGATGCGTTGATAGAATATCAAAGCCAGCTAACAGGGCAGGAATTGGACGGGGGGGAAGGACGACGTTATTAGTTTTATTCATAAGCCATTACGTTCTATTTTACCATTTGTGCGATAACTTTTGAGGAGGTACACAAAATGAGGCCAGGGCTTTCTTAAAATCAGGGAATCATACCAGAAGCCTTATCGGGATGTGCGGAGAATAAACGTCTAGCAGAGGCGGCTTCCACGCCGCCGGATAGCCGGGCGTGGGAGCTCGGCCTGCTATCCACCCCTCATCCAATGTCAGCGCATTTAAGAAGCCCTGGAGGACAACAGGTAGCGGTCAGCGGACACCTACCTCCCCTCTCATGTCATTGGGAGGCTGCAAACGAAATCATCCAATGCACGAGAGATTGCTTCGGACTTCGCCCTCGCAATAACGAGAAACTCGGCGCGAATTTATAGAAGGCTGCACTCTAACAAAACTTTTCTTTGTGATAGGAGTTTTGTAAAAAGTAACATCTCGGCGACAATGTAAGTGCCCCATTCACTGCGCACAATTTTAAGCAGCCGTTCGGATGATGCTTCTTGGAATGAAAGGCTAGTGATACCGTGTTGGGTTTCAGAGTGAACATCCCCCAAAAACGCGCCCTAATAGGATAAATTTTGCGTAAATGCAATTCAAGTCTCTTGACCTGACCTTTACAAACCTGTAGAATGTAGTCGTTAAAAGAGAAAAATTGTGAGCGTGTGTTATCCGGCCATTTCGACAACACAATCACAATGATGATGTCTATTCCTTACTTTATATAAGTAGGTGAATGTCTCTCGGTTCGCAAATCATATTTTTCTCTTTTTTCGCCAGTAACCCTAGTGACGGAACAACTGGCATCGGTTTTCGGGAAACACCCGAATTTTTCCTAAATACCCTCTCAAAATAATTAAGGAGGAAGAGGATATGTCAAAAAGAATTTTTGCTGTTTTGTCTTTGCTGGTCATTGCCAGCATGTTGCTCGCGGCCTGCGGCGGCGGTAAACAAGCCTATGAGTGCACCGACCCCATTGGCTGCGTAAACATCGCCCCCGGTGACCCAATCCACATCGCCTATATGCTGACCGTCACAGGCGCAACTGCCTTCTTGGGCGAAGACTCCAAGGGCGCCATCGAGATCGCTATTGCTGACCGTGGCGGCAAGTTGCTGGGTCACGATATTCTTCTTACCGGCGAAGATTCCGGTTGCTCCGCCGATGGCGGTCAAACCGCAGCCACCAAGGTCGCTGCTGATCCTACGATCGTCGGCATCGTCGGCACCAACTGCTCTAGTTCAGCCACGGCAGCCCTGCCCACCATCAGTCAGGCCGGGTTGGTGATGATTTCACCTTCCAACACCGCCCCTGCGTTGACCGACCCCAATGGCACCTGGCAGCCCGGTTACTTCCGCACTGCTCACAACGATAAATTCCAGGGGCGCGTCGCTGCTGAATTTGCCTACAACAAACTGGGCGCTCGCACTGCTGCGACCATCCATGACGGCAGCCCCTATGCCGACCAACTGCAGAAGGTGTTCGCCGAGACCTTCCAAAACTTGGGCGGGAAAATTACCTTCCAGGGCGCCATCAATGTAGGCGACACCGATATGCGCTCCATATTGACCACGGTGGCCGCTGACAGCCCTGATGTGTTGTACTTCCCGATCTTTGAGCCGGAAGGCGACTTCATCGTAGCGCAATCTGCTGAAATTGCCGGTTTGGAAAACACCACACTGATGGGTGCCGACGGTTTGCTGGCCGATTCCTTCCCCGAAGCAGCCGGCCCGAACGCCGATGGCATGTACCTCTCCGGTCCCTACGTAACCGGTGCTGACTACGATGCCTTCCTGAAAAAATGGGAAACCCAAATTGGCGGCAAGCCCCCCAGCGGCTTCCATGCCTTTGCCTATGACGGAACAAACATTCTGTTCGACGCCATCGAGAAAGTCGCCGTTGTGGAAGATGACGGCACCGTCCACATTCCGCGTCAGGCACTGCGCGACGCTATGAGTTCCACCGAAAACTTCAAGGGCCTAACGGGCACACTGACATGCACGCAATACGGTGACTGCGCTACCGGCCAAGCGTTGGGCATCTTCAAGATCACATCTGCCGAGATCAACGACGGCAAGTGGCCACCCGAGGTCGTCTGGACGCCGTAATTCATCAATGTATCTTTGACGATAAAGTTTAAGAGGGGATGGGCGTGAATTGCCCATCCCCTCCTTGATTGAAGTTGTGCTAGGCCACGTTACAAATTTCATCGGTCGCCATTCGGCGGCCAAGCAACAAAGAGGTCAACAAGCATGAAAATTAACCTGGAACGTTTGTCCTGGGTGGATGTATTCCTGTGGGTGTTCCGGGTGGTGGCGATTGCCCTCATCATTATCGGCATCGTCAACACCCTATCATCCGGGAAGTACACTTCTGAACAGTGGGGCACGCTGATTTTTGCCGGACTGGCCCAGGGTAGCATCTACGCGCTCATCGCCTTAGGCTACACGCTGGTATATGGCATTCTTTTGATGATTAACTTTGCCCATGGCGATATCTACATGGCCGGAGCATTTACAGCCGTATTTCTGGCCGACAAATTGGCCACCACAGGTTTTTTGGCTGTACACCCTTGGCTTTCTCTGCTACTCCTGATGCTGCTAGCCTCTACCATTTCTATGCTTCTAGCCGTGCTGGTTGAACGCATTGCTTATCGCCCGTTGCGCGGCGCCCCCAGATTGGTACCATTAATTACCGCCATTGGCGCGTCTTTCGCAATTGAATATACCTTCCGCGGCCTGTATGGTCCGGGTTTCCATTCCTATCCGGATGTTCCTCCCTTGATGGGTGACGTTAACATGGGCACATTCGCTGTCCCCAGAGTGCAATTGGTCGTTTTCTTTGCGGCATTGGTATTGATGGTCGCCTTGTATTATTTTGTTGAACGCACCAAAATGGGTAAGGCGATGCGCGCCGTGGCCGAAGATAAGGAAGTCGCCATGTTGATGGGTATTGATATTGACAGCGTGATTGTCATCACATTTGCCCTGGGTGGTGCATTAGCCGGCGCGGCCGGTATCTTCAACGGTCTTTTCCGCCCGCAAGGGGTGTACTTCTTTATGGGCTTTGTGCCCGGCATTAAAGCCTTTACAGCCGCTGTGTTGGGTGGCATCGGCAACATCCCCGGCGCCATGTTCGGCGGCCTATTGTTGGGCATTATCGAAGCACTCGGGCCAAACCTCTTCTTAGAGGGACTGGGCATTCCGGCAGCCAACCAGTTGAAAGATGCCATCGCCTTCACCGTTCTGGTATTGATTCTCATCTTCCGCCCACAAGGCATCTTTGGCGAACGGCTATCCGAAAAGAAAGCGTAAGGCAATGACGATGAATCTAACACAAGAACACACTCTTGACTGGCGCACCGCAGCACGCAATGGCCTATTAGGCGGCACCATCATCCTGTATTTCGGCGCTATCGGGATGGTATCTACCTTCTCCGTGCGCAACATGGTGGGCACTTTCCTGAACCTGGGGCAGATTCTCTCCATCATGGGTGCTATCGCAGCCGGGTTAATCACAGGACGCACATTCTTAAAAGCCGATCAACGCGCCAAGGTCATCCAAATGGGTGCCTTGAGCGGGTTGTTGGCCGGTTTGCCGCCGCTCATTCTAATCATTATGGGCACGCTGGTCCCCAACAGCACCATGTTCGTCAACATCAATGCCGAGTTAGTAGAAATATTGACTTTTGGCTTAGGCGCATTGGTTGGCAGTCTGGCATTGATTGTGGTCTCCGGCCTTATGGGAGTTTTGGGAGCGGCCTTCGTATTACTAGGCGAAAAATATCGCAAGGCACTCATCAATGCCTTGTTGTGGGTATTATTGCTCGGCTTGTTCTCGGAAAATGCAGGTACAGTGTTGCAAAAATTCCTGGGGACATCCGCTGTACGCTGGTTATTCCAAAACAAGTCACTCAACCCCATCGCGGCGATCATTATTTTTGCACTGACCTTTGCGTTTTCCCTATTCGGGGTAGGCAACAAAGGCAAAACCAAAATACAATCGCTGCCATCTGAAAAACAAAAGCAGTTGCGCCTGATTTATATCGTCTTAGGGCTGGTATTTGCCCTGGCACTCCCCTGGATGGTGGGCACCTTCTTGAGTCAGGTATTATTCATCGTCGGCCTGTATGTGATGATGGGCATGGGGCTGAACATTGTCGTCGGCTTTGCCGGCCTGCTAGACCTGGGATACGTAGCATTCTTCGCCTTTGGCGCCTACACTATGGGCGTACTGACCAGCCCTGGCGGCTTCACCGGTGGCATATTGAATTTCTGGCTGGCACTACCCATCGCCATCCTGGTAGGGGTCACCTTTGGAATCATCCTGGGCTTCCCGGTGTTGAATATGCGCGGTGACTACCTGGCTATCGTCACGCTGGGCTTTGGTGAAATCATCCGCGTACTGGCCTACTCAAACTGGCTGGCACCAATCATCGGCGGGGCACAGGGCGTGCTGGGCATCCCCACCCCATCTCTGTTTGGTTTTAGGCTGGGGAAGCCAGAGTACATGTATTATCTGGTGCTCCTTGGATCGCTGGTTGCGGCCTTCATTGCCGCCCGGCTGCGAGATTCGCGCCTGGGACGTCAGTGGATGGCGATGCGAGAAGACGAAGACGTGGCCGAGACCATGGGCATCAACTTGGTACAGACCAAACTGCTGGCCTTTGCCATCGGCGCAGGTTTCTCCGCTGCTTCCGGCGCTATTTTTGCCAGTCGGTTGCAGAACATTTTCCCCAACAGTTTCGGCATTCTAGTCTCCATTAACGTGCTCAGTCTGATCATCGTTGGCGGGTTGGGCAGTCTACCCGGCGTGGTGGTAGGTGCTGCCATTCTGGTTGGTATGCCCGAATTGCTGCGTGAATTTGCCGAATATCGCCTGTTGATGTACGGCCTGCTGTTGATTGTCATGATGCTCGCCAAGCCAGAAGGCTTCTGGCCAGAGGAAACTCGCAAACGCGAACTCCATGCCAAAGAAGACTGGGACAACAATGACGCCGACGCCGAAGTCGTCGGCGCAGCAGACTGAGCAGGAGGACACTATGGCTGCAATTCTCACTGCAGAAACAGTAACAAAGCGCTTTGGCGGGTTGGTCGCGGTCAACAACCTGAGTTTGGAAATTCAGCATGGCCAAATTTACAGTGTCATTGGCCCCAATGGCGCCGGTAAGACTACTTTCTTCAACTGCGTCACCGGTTTTTACACCCCCGAAGAAGGCAAGATCATCTTCAACGGACATGAAATCCAGGGTCTCTCAACCGATCGCGTTACCCGCATGGGCATCTCCCGCACCTACCAGAATATCCGTTTGTTCAGCAACATGACGGCGCTGGAAAACATCATGGTTGGGGAACACCCACACCTGAAAACTTTCTGGGCTGATGCGGTCTTCGATACGCCGCGTTTCCGCAAGGAAGAGCAACAGGCGCTGGCAGAAGCACAGCGTCTGTTAGATTTCGTTGGTCTGAAAGGATTGGGAGATCATCTGGCCCGCAACCTGCCCTATGGCGCTCAGCGCCGGTTGGAAGTCGCGCGTGCGCTGGCCAGCCAACCCAAGTTACTGTTGCTGGACGAGCCTACTGCCGGCATGAACCCTCATGAAACTGGCGAAATGATCGCATTCATCCAAATGTTACGTGATAAACTGGGCATCACTATCCTATTGATTGAGCACGATATGAAGGTGGTGATGAGCATTAGCGACCAGATCACCGTGTTGGACTTCGGCACCAAGATTGCTGAAGGCAAACCCATCGATATTCAGAAAAACCCGCGCGTCATCGAAGCATATCTAGGACGCGGCGCAGCCTCCGGCCTGACTCCGGCTAACGCGGCTGCCAATTGATGCAGGAGGCGCTTCCTTATGCCAATGCTAGAACTTAACAACGTTCATGCGTATTATGGGCACATTCATGCCTTACAGGGTATTTCATTGACCGTGGATCAAGGTGAAATCGTCACCCTGATCGGTGCTAATGGCGCCGGTAAGACCACCACTTTGCGCACAATCACCGGCTTACTCAAGCCCCGCCATGGGAGCGTGATCCTGGAAGGCGAAGACTTGGCCCCCTACAAGGCACATCAAATTGTGGCACGCGGCGTCTCCATGGTGCCGGAAGGGCGCGGTATCTTCGCTAAACTTACCGTGGCCGAAAACCTGGACATGGGCGCTTATCTGCGTAACGACAAGAGTGGCATCCAGGAAAGCCTGGAGCGCGTATATCGGCTTTTTCCTCGTCTTAAGGAACGCCATAACCAGGTTGCCGGTACGCTCTCCGGCGGTGAACAGCAAATGCTGGCGATGGGGCGCGCGCTGATGGCCCATCCCCGCCTGCTATTACTGGACGAGCCATCTATGGGGCTGGCCCCGGTACTGGTAGAAGCCATTTTCGATACCATTCAGGAGATCAACCAGCAAGGCACTACCGTGCTGTTGGTTGAGCAGAACGCCCTGATGGCACTTTCCATCGCCCACCGTGGATACGTTCTCCAAACCGGTCAAATCGTGCTTTCCGATGTGGCTGCCAACCTGAAAGAAAATGAAATGGTACAGAAAGCCTACCTCGGTATGGAATGACCCCCAGGCGGTGCATATTGCGGATTGTAATGCCCGCTGTTTTCTGTGAAACACGAACGCGCAGTCAGGCTTGATACACCTGGCTGCGTTTTGTTCTCATGAAGAAGCCCTACCCCAGAGGATTCTGCTATGTACGTACTGAATGCCGAACAAACCCGTGCCACGCTACCCATGTCGATGCTCATCCCGGCCATGAAAACCGCCTTTGCCACCCTCAGCCGCGGCCAGGTACAAGTGCCGTTACGCACGCGTCTGGATATCCCCGCGCATCAGGCTATGCTGCTGAACATGCCGGTCTATGTAACCTATCCCGAGGCACTGGCCGTCAAAATCGTCAGCCTGTACCCGCAAAACCCACAGGTCGGCCTGCCCTTTGTGCAAGGGGTGGTCCTGGTCTTCGAACCGCATACCGGCCGCCCCTTGGCGGTACTGGACGGCACGGAAGTAACTGCCCGGCGCACGGGAGCGGCTTCCGGCGCGGCTACCGACCTGCTGGCACGTCCCGATAGTCAAGTGGCGGCCATCATTGGGGCCGGCACGCAAGCACGCACCCAACTAGAAGCCATGTGTGCTGTCCGCCCGATTAAGACGGCCTGGGTTTACGCCCCCACCCATACCCATGCACAAGCCTTCGCCGAAGAAATGCAGGCTCGCCTGGGCATACCAGTACAGGTTACTGAGAGCGCCTCGCAAGCCGTGGCTCGAGCCGACATCGTGTGTGCAGCCACCACAGCCAAAACGCCTGTCTTCGACGATGCCGACATACGCCCGGGTACGCATATCAACGGTGTTGGCTCCTACACCCTGGAGATGGTCGAACTTCCCCCGGCCACCCTGCGTCACGCCCGCACCTTCGTGGATAGTTTAGAAAGCGCGCTAGCCGAGGCCGGCGAGGTAGTACAGGCCATTCAACAAGGCTGGCTACAGACCAATGCAATCACCGAACTGGGTCAACTGGTTAACCACCAAGCCGCAGGGCGCACTTCAGCGGAAGAAATTACCGTCTTCAAATCGGTGGGCGTGGCCGTGCAGGATGCACTCGCCGCACAAGTGGCGCTGAAAACGCTGTTAGGAAATGCGCAGAAATCCTAAGGGGCGTTGAAATTTCTCTCTGTAAATTCGACGTAACCGCTCAATAATTCGGGTTGGCGGTTTGCTATTTTAACGCCAATACAACAGAGACGCGAAAAAAATCACGTTCTCGGGTAGTCGGATAACATCTTGTAGGGGACGGTTGCAACCATCCCATCCTTTGCGTTAAGGTTTTTGGGTATCTGCTTACCGCAGAGCCCGCGGAGAACGCAGAGAATCTGGAAAG
>DYKW01000191.1 GCA_020722405.1 Anaerolinea thermophila | reverse complement strand
TTTCTTTGTGGCTCTGCGTCTTAGCGTCTTGGCGTTAAAATAGCCACCCGCTCCCCGAATTTTTGAGAAGATACGATTCCGGCACCACAAGATGCGGTAAAATAGGAGCAGCCAAAAGGAGAAAGAAACGGTATGGTTACACTTACACGTGAGCAATTAGAAGAGCGTCTGGTAGCCTTGCACCAGGCCAGTTTGGAAATTGTTAGTAATCTCTCCCTGGATGCTGTTTTACAACGACTCATAGAATTGGCCTGTGCCCAAGTCGATGCCGAGTACGGCCTGCTGGGCATTGTAAATGAAGAGGGGCAACTGGTTCACTTTGTACAAACCGGCATGAACACGGCTCAAGTGGCCAAAATGTCCCATCCACCGCGCGGCTTGGGGTTGATTGGCGCTCTCCAACGAGAACGCAAACCTATCCGCATTGTCTCCATTGATAACGACCCGCGTAGCGTAGGCTTTCCGGAACATCATCCTCACATGTATTCTTTTCTAGGCGTGCCCATTATACAAGGGGGTCAAGTCCTTGGGCAACTCTATCTGACGAATAAGAAAACCTGGCACGAATTCACCGAGGACGATGAACGGATAATCGAAATGCTAGCCGCCTACGCTGCCAGTGCTATCACCAATGCACGTCTGTATGAAGGCATCCTGCAACGTGACAAAGCGCTCCAACAACGCAATGAAGACCTGATGCTCACCAACGACATTGCTGCTACATTGGCAAGTTCCCTAGACCTGGAACAGATCCTGGAGCGTACTTTGCAGCGTATTATGGCATATTTGCATGTAGAAGCGGGTGAAATCTGGTTATGCGAAGAAGACGAACCTTTTCTACGTATGGCACTGCACAAGGGGGAAGACGCGGATGCCTTTTGGTCGCGGAATGTGTTTAAATTTGGTGAAGGTCTTATTGGGTTAGTTGCTGCTCAAGGACAGATAGTGGTCAGCACCGATCTGGCAAATGACGCCCGTTACCTGCGCCCCTCGGTGATTGAGGCTGGCTTCCGAAGCATGATTGGCGTTCCCCTCATTGCCCGGCAAGGAAAGGTGGTTGGCGTTGCCGGATTGGTCAGCCGGCAGCCGCGTCCTTTTGCAGAACGGGAAATCTTCCTGTTGCGCTCCATTGGCGTTTGGGCCGGTACGGCGATCGAAAACGCCTGGCTGCATCGCCGCGCTCAGCAAATGGCAGTACTGGAAGAACGTGAACGTATTGGTATGGATCTACACGATGGGATTATCCAGTCTATCTATGCCGTTGGGCTGGTATTGGATTACGCTCGCGTGTCTCTGCATGAGAACCCTGACCAGGCATTGGAGAAAATCAACCAGGCGATAAATGGTCTCAACCGGGCCATACGCGATATCCGTGCCTATATTCTCGATCTACGTCCCCGGGAATTTCATGAACGCGAGGGGCTTGTATCTAGTCTGCAACGTTTGGTAGATGAATTTCGGGCCAACAGCACAATTCCCATTACATTTTCCCTGCCTGAAGACACGTTCGAAGACCTACCCGCTGCGAATGCAACCGCCCTTTTTCATATCTGCCAGGAAGCACTGGCCAATATTGCCAAACACTCTCAAGCGACCCAGGCCACGCTTACCTTGTGGAGCACGCCAGAGCGTGTTTTGTTGGAAATTAGTGATAACGGACGCGGCTTTGATTTGGCGCGCATGAGCACAACGCTGGGACATGGGCTATCCAATATGCACCGCCGGGCACGACGCGTTGGTGGCGACGTGGAAATAACCTCCGAGGTGGGAGAGGGCGCGACCATTATGGCCTGGATACCCCGTCAGGCATGATTACCAGCCGTAGGAATCCACGTATCAAGGCTGCTCATGCCTTGCGACAGCGTAAACATCGCCAGGAAAGCGGCCTTTTCCTGGTGGAAGGTATTCGTCAGGTGGGGGATGCAATCGAAAGCCAATTTCCCATTGAAAGCCTGTTTTATGCTCCCGATTTCCTCCGCAGTGCTTTTGCCGAGAAACTGATTAGGAACGCACAAGCGCGCGGCATTGCATGTTTTCCCGTTTCCTCCGAAGTTTTTGCCATCCTAGCAGAGAAGGATAACCCCCAAGGAATCCTTGCCGTTGCTCGTTGGCCACAGCACACCCTGGCAGATTTTTCTCCCCACAATGCAGCCTGGAGTGTCGCTTTGGTGGCGCCTCAAGACCCCGGGAATATTGGCACCATTTTGCGCACCATGGATGCCGCTGGCGCCCAGGCGCTTTTCTTGCTTCAAGGGGGTGCCGATCCCACCCATCCTTCGGCGGTGCGTGCCAGTATGGGGGCCTTGTTTTGGATTCCGGTCATTGCCTGCACCTTCGATGACTTCGCCCACTGGTCACGCACCCATGGGTACACCGTGTATGGAACATCTGCCCATGGACAGGACGGTTTAGACCGCTTGCAACAGGCTACTCCCCCTTGTGTGCTTTTGTTGGGGGCTGAGCGTACCGGTTTAACTGCACCTCAGCAAGCCCTGTGCGATTCCATGATACGGCTGCCCATGCAGGGACACGTTTCATCGCTCAACCTGGGCGTTTCGGCCGGGATTTTTCTGTATGCCATGCGGGAAGGGTGCGCAGGCATCGCCAAATACTCATGAAGCACGCGCCAACGCCGTAAACGCCAGCACTATTCCCCCAAATACCAAATTCATCCATAAAACTTGCAAACGTATTTGTTTACCGCCGAGAACGCAGAGAGCGCTGAGATGACAGAACGGGAAA
>DYKW01000190.1 GCA_020722405.1 Anaerolinea thermophila | reverse complement strand
TAAGGCAACCGATATTTCTTCGACTGTACTCATCGCGCTTTGCACAGTCGCACCAAGAATAGGATTTCCATTTTCATCATCCAATTCGCGGCTTGATGAAGTGGTATAAACAAAATACTCAAAGCCTGTTTGGCTGTTGCACTGATCATAATACGGACTTGAACTTGTGCTGCCAGTCGTCGCGTTGTTATCGACATCCAAACAAATCAAAGTCCACGTATGAAAAGTATTGATGGGGGAAGCCCATGTTTCTACCAAAAAGTACATATTAGACGTATCATTGGTCCATCGAAAGTTGCGAATATCGGAATTGTTGGCAATTCCTGTCTCATCCCCATCGGTGGTAACACCCGGCGTCTGCCCACCGCTGCCGGTGGTCCAGACCGCCTCTTGATCGCCATCCACCACGATGGTGATGGCAAAGGCCGTCACCGCGCTGCCCAGCGCCAAAACCAGCGCGACAATCACACTGGTTGTACCAAAAGAAAGTTTTTTCAACATCACACACCTCCATACATCCATGGGAATTTTATGGGTTGCATTAGAATATTCGCAATTGTACCGCAAAAGGTTCAAAATTGGTTGCTACCAAAATGTAAAATAGCAAAATTCCCAGATTTCTATCTCCCAGAAACTCCCCGACAATCTCGCGGTACAATACGCTCCGCAACACACCATTGACTCACCGGTATTCAGGAGTATCACCATGCAATCTTTCCGCATTCAGGGTGGCTACCCCCTCCACGGGGAAATGACGCCCGCCGGAAACAAGAACGCCGCGCTGCCTTTGTTGGCGGCCTGTCTGTTGACCGACGAACCCGTTACCCTGCATAACGTGCCTCAAATTGGGGATGTCCATACCATGCGCGCCTTGCTGGAAAGCCTGGGCGTAGAAATCATCACATTGGATGAGACCACCTGGCAAGTGCAGGCACGCCACATCCAGCCCGCCGACCTGGACCCAGACATCACCCGGCGCATTCGCGCCAGTATCCTGTTGGCCGGGCCGATGTCCGCCCGTTTTGGCGAATTGACCTTGCCCCCACCTGGTGGTGACGTCATCGGACGCCGACGCGTGGATACGCACATCCTGGCGCTACGCGCCCTGGGCGCGCAGGCCAGTTACAACCGCGCCGAAAAGGTCTTCCAGTTTCGTGCCCAGGGATTGCACGGCGCCGACATCCTGCTGGACGAAGCCAGCGTGACCGCTACCGAAAACGCCATCATGGCCGCCGTCCTGGCACGCGGCGAGACCGTCATCCGTAATGCCGCTTCTGAACCACACATCCAAGAACTGTGCCACTTCCTGAATGTGCTGGGCGCACACATCGAGCAAATCGGCTCCAATACATTGCACATTCAAGGCGTCAAGCAACTCCATGGGGGCGAATTCCCCATCGGCCCTGATTACCTGGAAGTGGTCAGTTTCATCGGGGCGGCCGTGGTGACGCGCGGCAGCATCCGCATTCGCAATGCCGGACCGGAATACTTACCCATGATAAAACTGGTCTTCCAACGTCTGGGCGTACACTGGGAAACCGAGGGGCAGGATATCGTAGTGCCTGCCGAACAAAAATTAGAAATCGAACCCGATCTGGGCAATGCCATTCCCGAAATCAGCGTGATGCCCTGGCCGGCCTTCCCTACCGATTTGATGAGCATCGCTATCGTGGCAGCCACACAAGCCAAAGGGAGCATCCTGTTCCACGATTGGATGTACCCCAGCCGCATGTACTTCACCGATAAACTGGTCGGGATGGGCGCCCAAATCGTGCTTTGCGACCCACACCGGGCGATTGTGCAAGGCCCCACCCGTCTGTACGGCGAAAACCTGGAAAGTCCCGATATCCGCGCCGGCATGGCGCTGGTGTTGGCCGCCCTGGCAGCAAAAGGCGAGTCCACCATCCGCAATGTCGGGCAAATCGATCGCGGTTACGCGCGCGTGGACGAAAAATTACGCGCCCTCGGTGCCCACATCGAACGCGTCGAAGAGTAGTCGCGTGGTCGGATAGTCAGGTAGTCGTTTAGTCGTTTAGTCGGGTAGCCTTGCGGTCTATCGTTCATCGTCCGAATTCGCACAGCGCGCATTCCGCGCTTCCTGTGTCCGCTAAATCACCGGCTGGAGGCCGGCTGTACGGCAGCTACACCTCGCGCCCTACTCCCACGAACCAATAAAAAACACCCATCCAGAGATGGACGGGTGTTTTTAGGGTCAAGATGGGCTTCAAGCGGTCTGGTTTTGTTCCACAACACTCAAGAACTGTTCCACCACCCGGCGCAGCATCGGTTCGGGCAGCGCCCCCACCTGACGGTGCACCACCTTGCCGCCATAAAAGAGCAGCATGGTAGGAATACCCTGCACGCCGTATTTCTGCGCCCAGGCAGGATTTTCATCCGTATTGACCTTGGCAACCAGCAATTTGCCGGCACGCTCCTTGGCTAATTTCTCCAGGGTAGGTGCAACCATACGGCACGGCACACACCACGGCGCCCAAAAATCCACAATCACGGGTAATTCAGCCTGCAACACACTTTTTTCGAAGGCTGCATCGGTAACGTGAATAGGTTCAGTAATCATTTTGACTCCTCGATAAAAAATTTTTACCAACGCTAAACTGGACGTTGTTGTTGATTACAATCTTACGCCAGGCTTGATTCCAATCACCGGTTAGATGCACAACCAACACAAAGGTTACAGAAAGTATAGCATAGCACGCCATTCAAGGCAATTCATCAATGCATCTTCT
>DYKW01000189.1 GCA_020722405.1 Anaerolinea thermophila | reverse complement strand
TTCTCTTATTCTACCCCCCATATTTGGGGGATACCATGCGAACTACCAGAGAGCCAGTTTGTGAAGGCTTTCCATCTGTTTTTTGGTTTCTGCCTGCAACAAGCCGAGCATTTGCGCTTCCAGGATGTGCAGGTTGGCTTCTTTGCCGCCATTGAGATGGTTCAGGTCAATCACATCCAAAATTCGGGCAGGGCGGGCGGAAAGCAGGTAGATGCGGTCGCTCAGGGTCAGGGCTTCGCGGATGTCGTGGGTGACGTAGACGGCGGTTTTGCCGCCATCTTTCAGCAGGCGCAGGATGTCTTCGATGAGCAACATGCGCAGGGGCAGGTCGAGGTCGGAAAACGGTTCATCGAAGAGCAGCAGTTTCGGGTCAATGGCGAGGGCGCGGGCAATGGCGACCCGTTTCTGCATCCCGCCGCTTAATTTTTGCGGCAGGTAATCTTTGAAATCCAACAGCCCCACCCGCGCCAGGGCTTGCCTTGCCTGGGCTTCCTGCTGCCATTCTGCCAGCAGTCTGTTGCGCAGGACGAAGGTGATATTTTCGAGGGCGCTTTTCCAGGGGAGCAGGCGCACATCCTGAAAGACAAAGCCGATTTCTTCGGGTTGGACACGGGTGTGGATTGCGCCGTCGTTTGGGGCGATGGCGCCCGCCACCAGACGTAACAGGGTGGATTTTCCGCAGCCCGAAGGTCCGACCAGCGAGATGATTTCTCCGGGCGCGAGTTCGCCGCTGATGTTTTCGATGACGGGAAGACCGTCAAAAGATTTTGAGACGGCATTGAGCTCAATCAGCGCGGTCATTCTGATTTTCTCCGGCTTCCCAGCCCCAGCGTTTTTTGGCGGGGCGCAGCAGACCATATTCCATCAACATACCAAAGCCGACCATGACGAGCATGTAGGCAAAGGCTAAATCCGTCTCCAGGTTTTGGCGCGCCCAGGCGAGACGATTACCCAAGCCGCTGGAACTGCCCACAAATTCAGCCATCACCACCGTGCGCCAGGAAAAGCGCAAGGCAATCAGGGCGGAGGTAAAGAGATGCCCGCTCAATGCCGGGAGGTAGAGTTCCACCAGCCGCGTCCAGAGGTTTACGCGGAAAATATTTGCCATTTCAATCAGGGTGGGCGGAATGCCGCGCACGCCCTGTGCCATATTCACCATCACCAACGGGGTGGCAGTGAGAGCAATGACGATGACCGGCGGTCCCGAACCCAGCCCCATCCAAACAATGATGATGGCAACCCAGAAAATAGGCGGCACCGTGCTGGCAATAATGACCAGCGGGTTAAGCAACCGTGAGAGGGCACTGTAACGTCCCATCAACAAGCCCAGGATGCCGCCGACAAGCATGGCAAACAGGAATCCCGCGCCGCCGCGCAGGAGAGTCACGCGCAGGTGTCCGTAGAAACTCTCGCGGTGCAGCAGCCAGTTCAGTGCGGAAAGGGTTTCCGTCACGCTGGGCAGAATCAGGTCCGAGAGGCTGCCCGCCGCCCATTCCCAAACCAGCAGCAGGACTCCGATGGAAATGAGCCAGGAAGCGCCTGACGCGGCGGTAAATCTGCCAGGCTTTTGCGCCCCAACAGATTTGCCGCCTGATTCCACAGACTTAAGGTTCGGCGTAGAAAACGTCATCAATTTCAATTTGGGTAATCTCTTCGATGTAGGCATCCAGGTCGGGCAGCAAATCCCGCGCCGGGGTCACGCCATACACCATGCGTCCGCTTTGAATTGCCATGCTGAGCGGCTTGGCACTCATGTTGCTGTCGCAGTGTTCCATTAGTTGCCACACAATCAGGTCGCTGGCTTCGTCGGGGTTGGCGGACATAAATTCAGTCGCTTCAATGTACAGCGTTCGCATTTCAGCCAGCGCGGCAGAGAGGGCGGGGTCGTCGAGCGTTTCCTGCAAGGCGAGCAAACCATTGATGGGCGCCTGCCCGGATTCCCAGGCTTGCGCCTGATAGACATCGTAGAGATTTATCGGCGCAATTTGAAGCGCTACGCCTTGCTGTTTGGCTTTGTTGAGGGTGATGGTGACGAAAGGCTCGGAGAGAATCGCCGCATCGCCTTTGCCGCTGACCATCAGTTGCACCGCTTCGGAGGCGGGCAGGTTCTGGATGGTGAAATCAGTTTCAGGGTTGAAGCCCGCCTGCCGCATGGAGGTCAATGCCAGTTGGGAAGGCCCGCCTTGCGGGTCGGGCATGAGCAGCGTCTTGCCCTTCAAATCTTCCCAGGATTTAACTTCCTGCGGGGCAACCACATAAAAACCCTTCCAGAGCAGCACATCCAACATGCGGAGGTTCTTTACGCCTTTCTGGTAGATATTGGCGCTTTGGGCGATGAAGCCCAACATGGCATCCACTTTGCCAGCGCTGAGCAACGCCGTCATCTGGGCCGGTTCCGTGACCGGAACAAATTCAATCTGCGCGCCGCCCGGCAGAACGCCGCCGGTTTGCGCCATCAGCACGAAAAAGGGCATGGCGTGCGGGCTGGGTCCGCATTTGGCGCCAACTCGCAGGGTGACGGGTTCCATAACCATCTCCGCGGCAGGCGCGGAGGTTGCGGTTGCTTCCGCCGCTGCGGGTTCGCTCTGCTCTGTGGGGACCGGCGATGGCGCAGCGGGGGCGCAGGCAGCGAGAACCATGCTCAAGACGAGCAGGATAAGGAGGGTAAAACGGATTTTCATTTTGATACTCCTGATGTGTTTGATGATTGTCCCCGACGCATTTGATGTTAGAATTAAAGAGCCGGAAGACGACCTGAGAGGCTG
>DYKW01000188.1 GCA_020722405.1 Anaerolinea thermophila | reverse complement strand
TCTTGTTTGTCCACAATTCAACATCCCGATCAAGCTAAATAAGAATTAACCGATGTATAGAAAAAAAATTCTCCTTCCTGGCGGTGCTGGCCTCGTCGGTCAAAACCTGGTCGCTCGACTTAGGGAAAAGGGCTACTCAAACATAGTTGTCTTGGATAAACATCGTGCCAATATCGAAGTGCTCAGACGCGTTCAGCCCGAAATTACCGTTGAATATGCTGACCTGGCCGAGCCTGGTGACTGGCAGCGTCACTTGGTAGGTGCTGATGTCGTTGTGATGCTACAGGCGCAGATTGGCGGCAACGACTATCAAGAGTTTGTACGTAACAATATTGATTCAACCCGGCTGATTATCGAGGCAATCAAGTCAAATGATGTGCCTTATCTGGTGCACATCAGTTCTTCAGTGGTGGAGTCGGTCGCGGATGATTTCTATACCAACACCAAGAAAGAACAGGAAAAGATGGTGTTGGAAAGCGGAATCCCATGCCCCGTGCTGCGCCCAACATTGATGTTTGGTTGGTTCGACCGCAAACATCTTGGTTGGTTGTCACGCTTCATGAATAAGGTGCCCGTATTTCCTATTCCCGGGCATGGGCGTTATATGCGCCAGCCACTGTATGTCGGTGATTTTGCCAACATCATCATTAGCTGTATCGAGAATCGCATTCGCGATGGCGTCTACAACATCTCTGGCCATGAGAAGGTTGACTACATCGACATGATCCGCGAGATCAAGCGGGCGACCCGGGCCAAGACGTTGATCATGCGCATCCCATACTCGCTGTTTTTTGCTTTGTTGTGGGTCTGGGGGCTGTTTGACAAGAACCCGCCTTTTACTACCCAGCAACTGGCCGCTTTGAGCGCCAAGGATGAATTTGAGGTGATCGATTGGCCGGGTATTTTTGGCGTCCAGTGCACCCCATTCAAGGCCGCCTTGGATGAGACCTTCAATGATCCGCGATACAGCGGTGTCGTGCTGGAGTTTTGAGATGGCACAACGAATCGCCGTATTGGGAGCCGGCCCCATGGGTCTTGCCGTCGCTTATCAGCTCGTACTTGATGGACACCAGCCGGTACTGTTCGAAGCGGACGATCGTGTGGGTGGCATGACTGCCACCTTTGACTTTGCTGGCCTGGAGATCGAACGCTACTACCACTTCCATTGCATATCGGATCACGCCTTCCTGAAGATCCTGGAGGAATTGGGCATTTCCGAAAAAATGCGCTGGACGGAAACCAAAATGGGTTACTGGTACCAGGAGCGCTTGCAGCCATGGGGCAACCCAGTTGCATTGCTCAAGTTCCGTGGCTTGAGCTTTGTGGCCAAATTCCGTTACGGCCTGCACGCCTTCCTATCCACCAAGCGCGATGATTGGCGCCCCCTGGACAAGGTGGAAGCCAGTAGCTGGATCAAACGCTGGGTGGGGGCTGAAGCCTGGGAGGTCCTTTGGCGGCGACTGTTCGACTACAAGTTCTACGACTATTCATCAGGACTGTCTGCTGCGTGGATATGGAGTCGTATCCGTCGTATCGGGCGCTCTCGCTACAGCCTGTTCCGCGAGAAACTGGGCTACCTTGAGGGTGGTTCCAGCACATTGCTAAATGCACTCAAGGCATCCATTGAAGCCCGGGGCGGTGAGATTCGTTTGAGATCCGCCATCGAGAGGGTTGCCATGAAAGATGGCAAAGTCCTCGGGGTTCAGGTTGCGGGTCAGCTAGAGTCATTCGATAAAGTGATCAGTACGATTCCGCTTCCTTACGTGCCTAAGCTCATGCCGGATTTGCCTGCGGACGTTTTGGCCAAGTTCAATACGATTAAAAATATCGCTGTCGTCTGCGTCATTGCCAAGCTAAAGAAGGCCGTTACGGAGAACTTCTGGTTGAACACCAATGACCCAGAGATGGACATCCCTGGTTTGGTGGAGTACACGAACCTGCGCCCTCTCGGTCAGCATGTGGTGTATGTACCGTTTTATGTGCCGGGCGAACACCCTATGTTCGCCGAGCCGGATGAAGCCTTCCTGGCCAAGGTTCGGCGCTATCTCAAGAAGATTAATCCTGCACTGACCGATGATGATTTCATCGACATCCGCGCCAGCCGTTATCGCTATGCTCAGCCCATCTGTGATCCGGGATACTTGGAAAAGCTTCCCCCTGTTGCATTGCCGGTGCAGGGGCTATGGGTTGCAGACACTTCCTACTACTACCCAGAAGATCGAGGTATTTCGGAAAGCATTGGGTTTGGTCGGCAAATGGCAAAAATGGCTGCGGAGCAAGACACGGGTTCTAGCCGGCAATGATCACGCCGCAGTTTATTCGTTTTCTTGTGGCTGGGGGTATTGCGGCCGGTGCCAACTTTGGCTCGCGCTTTGTCTTCAGTATTTTTTTTGCCTACGGTATTGCGGTCTTTTTCGCTTATCTGGTGGGGATGCTGGTCGCTTTTCTGCTTATGCGAGGGCATGTTTTCAATGCGAATCAGGGACCGCTTACGCCTCAGGTGATCAAGTTCGTAGGCGTAAACCTCGTAGCAGTCCTTCAGACACTGGCTATCAGTCTTCTGCTGGCTCGATGGGTGCTGCCATCGGTTGGCATTGAGGATCAAGCCGAAGCATTAGGTCATTTGGTTGGCGTGCTTGTGCCTGTGGTCACCAGCTATTTAGGCCATAAGTTTTTAACCTTTCGATGAGCAAGTTCGTCGCCCGACTTCAGATTGCGCTTCTTGAGCGTCGCACGATTCAGGGGCACCTCGAAAAACCAGAGATTTTCAATGAGTCCAGCCTTTGAGCGACGT
>DYKW01000187.1 GCA_020722405.1 Anaerolinea thermophila | reverse complement strand
TTCCCGTTCTGTCATCTCAGCGCTCTCTGCATTCTCGGCGGTAAACAAATACGTTTCAAGATTGCGGCTTAAGAGCGCGATTGACCCCGAAATACCGCGAGGCAGCTAACCAACCCCACAACCAAATCACAAACAGCCAACCCAGCCACCAGCCCCAGCTACCTAGCCAGTTGGCCGAAAATGGTAGCCACGACAAGAGACAGGCAATCACTGCCGGAATGGGTTTCAGTCTGGCGATGGCCGAGGTAAATGGCAACATGTTGTAGGGAATAAGATGGGGCGTCACGAATGCTCCGCTGAGCATCAGCATATCCATATCTCCCCTGGAGAACCAAAACATTGGCAGTGCCACGAACACGCCTGCTATTCCAATCGAGATATCTTGGATATAGCGTCCTTCAGCATAATAGCTGTTGACTGCAAACATCCGTGCTGGCTAAAATCCCCACACCCCAAGCGAAATAGCCAACCAGATTATGCCCGCCACCACATACGATTGTTTTGCACCTAGCGCGAACACTGAAATCTGGGGTTTGAGCAAAACTAGAGGCACCAACCAGGGCAACCCCAATAGGCCCAAAGTTACCAAACCTTCCAACTATCCCAGAAACATTGTCCAGAACACCAACAGGGCCAACAGCGCGGCGATACTACTCACCACATGTTTTGAGCGTGTTAGGATAGACAGTCCGATACTTGCCATACTCAAGCTGAAGAACAGTGACCAATTCAGCCATCGGACAACCAACTCGCCCCAGGGCGGATAGAATGGTGGAAGCCGTCCGCGTGAGAACACATTGACCCAGTCAAAAGCAATGACACCATTCGCAGGAACAAAATAACTCACCCCGAAGAATATGACCCCGAGGGTCACAAATACCGCCGCTTGCTGGCGAAGTGACCATCTGCGATTGTAAATTTCCTGCTCGGGAAAGATAACTACTAGCCAACGATGAAATTTGTCTATAGTCATGTGCTTCGTATTTGTGTGCTCAACGGCTTGCGCTTCACCTGCGCCGCGAAGCGCAGCGGCGTCAGGTGGAAGCGCGTGTTAGCCTGCCTGTTCATGTAAATCAAATTCTAATTGGATAGGTGGCATGGTTCAGAAATCTGTAAACACTTACAATCAATCGATGTGCTCTCGCCCATCCCCCCCCTTTTACCCCCCCCTTCCCTCAGGGAGGGGGGGGTAAGATACTTTCCGGGGTAGGGATTTTTACACCAGCACAAAAGTGTAAACCTATTTCCAGTGGGAAATGAACCATCCCCAAGATTATAAAACATATTTCCCCAAAAGGCAAATAAAATGACACCCGCGCCCAACCCGCCCATCCACGCCTATCCGGCGGCGGGGAAGCCACCTCCGCTGGGTAGGCGAAGGCAATGCCTTCGCCTACCCGCGCTCGAACGCCCCAGATACCAAAGATGATTTGGCATCATCTGCGTAACCTGTGGACTTTCTGCCCATCCGTGAACCGGCTTTCCGCCGGTTTCGCCAAACTCCAGTTCAATCCTTCAGCACGTTGGAGAGTAAGAACCACACATTGGCCGGGCGCTCGGCTAGACGACGCATGAAGTAGGGATACCACTGGGTACCGTAGGGCACGTACACCCGCACCGGGTACCCCTCGGCCACCAGTTGCTCTTGCAAATCGCGGCGAATGCCGTACAGCATTTGAAATTCCAGGGCATCCTTAGGCAAGCCCAGTTCGGCCACCAGGCGCCTCACGTTGGCTATGCGCAGTTCGTCATGGGTGGCAATAGCGGGCGGAGGCGGCGTCAGCCCGTCTTCACTCAGGCGCGGTGCCCCCTGGCGCACTGCGGATTCCAACATCATGCGCGCCAGGCGGTCGTAATTCGAGTCTACATCCGATTTTTTGGGATACGCCACATGTGGCGGTTCTTTGTAAGCCCCCTTGCATAGACGAATGCGTGCGCCTTCCTGCAGCAAGGCCGCCACATCGGCTTCAGCCCGATACAGATAGGCTTGCTGCACCACGCCCAGGTTCTCGAAGCCCTCGGCGCGCATTTGATGGTAGAGTGCCAGCGTATCGTCCACCGTGGGGGCGTCTTCCATGTCGATGCGCACAAAGTTGCCGTGCGCCTGGGCGGTTTGCAAAATGCGCCGCAAGTTTTCGGCGCACAAGTCCTTATCAATCATCAGACCCATTTGGGAGAGCTTAATGGAAATGCCGGCCCGCACGCCGGATTGCTCCACTGCCTCCAGGATGGCGATGGCATCGTCAACAGCCTGACGGGCCTCGTCGGGGCTGGAGGTGAACTCCCCAAGGTGGTCCAGGGTGACGTTGATGCCCTTTTTGTTCAAGGCACGCGCCGCGTCAATCGCCGAGGCCAACATCTCACCGGCCACGAAGCGGGTTGCCATGCGCCAGGAGAAATTCCAGCGCATGATTTGCTGTTTGGCCCATTCGGCCTTGGAAAGGGAAATGAACAGGGATCGCAACATGGTTCTCTTCCTCGCATATTATGGAATTGCCCACCCAGGGGCTTGTTGTGATTCAACGATATAGCAGGGTATCAAACAAAACAGGAAGATACGGCTATCTCCCTGTCGACAGATAAAGTACACCCTTCCGAACGAACCGGCACACTGTGCGGGGAAACAAAAGGGTGTAGACACATAAGCGTCGTGCTCCGTTGGCAATCAATGCTAACGTTATTGTAGCACAAGGAGCGCGTTTCATGAAACCGATTCCGTGGCAGGCACGGCAGGTCGTGCTCCCCCACCCGGCTATCCGGCGGCGTAGAAGCCACCTCCGCTTTGGGCCACGGCCTGTC
>DYKW01000186.1 GCA_020722405.1 Anaerolinea thermophila | reverse complement strand
TGGCTACCGCCTGGATCTTCTCGTCGAAGAAGCGGTCATTGTCGAGGTGATGCCGATTCATCAGGCTCAGTTGCTTTCCTACCTAAAGCTTTCTGGTTGCAAGGTGGGCTTGCTGATCAACTTCAATGTCAGGGGCCTGAAGGATGGCATTCGCCGGGTGGTGAACTCCAGATTCTCTGCGTTCTCCGCGGGCTCTGCGGTAAACAGATACTCCCCAACTATCCGACTATCCGACTATCGGAATAACTACACCACCCCGGCCAGAATGAGCAGGCCGCCGATGGTTTTCAGCGCGGTTTTCATATCCCTTTCTCCCGCAGCCATTCCAGGATTCTGTCTGCCACCAATTTCCAATTGGATTCCAGCATCACGTCGTGGGCCATATCGAAGAACTCGGCTGTCGTCCCGTAGGCACGCGCTGTGTCGTTCACTGCTTTGCGCGAGATGACCGCATCCCTCGCCGCACCGATTACCAGCATCGGCGTCTTGACTCGCTTTGGTCGTACAAGGTTGAGTCCCAGTTCGTCGAGATAGGCGCGGAAGGACTCGTCACACAACTGCCTTTGATACGCGGTAACTTTTTCTTTGGGCATGTCACTGGAAAACAGGACAAATTGCGCCAGCGCAGGGGTTTCCACAACCGGATACAGGCGAAGCGTCACCAGCACCTTCGACACAGCCAATGGCCGTCGCGCCAGCAACGCGAACGTGGTAGGCCAGAGGCCATAGTATGGGACGGAGGTCAGCAGGACAGCGGCGGGCGCGATGTGCGTCTCGAGATATTTCTGGGTGATGAATCCGCCCATCGAATGCCCGATGACGACGGGCGACGCGTCCAGTTGACCTGCCACCTGCGCCACATCCGAAACATAATCCGCGATGGACGCACCCCAGATTCTCCCTTCGCTGGCGCCGTGTCCGCGCAGGCTGAGGGCGTAGACGTTGTACCCGTGCTCAGCGAAATAAGGCAGAAAATACGTCTCCCAGCACCAGGCTCCGTGCCACTTGCCATGGACGAAGAGTAGGGGAGTGGGCTTCGCCACACCGACAGGTATCTTGTGAATCACTTCGAGTTTCATTGAGCACCTCCGTACAGTTCCTTCATTTTGACCGCTCACATGACAATGTAACCGGAATGGTATTTTGCCAGCGGCGAATCGTTCATAACGTCCTCGTACATATCCATAATGACCAGTCCTGCTTCTAATTGATCTCCAAGCAGAACCGTGAGCAAATGGCCGAATGCCACAGTGTCCTCACCCACTTCAGAAAAGTTGCCGGGGATTCCCGTCAACGGGTGCTCTGAAATTTCCTGTAATTTAAACAAACCAGGGCAGGCTTTCTAGCCTGCCCTACAAAATCGTCGCTAATACCAAATGCGGAAGGAGGTGCGCGTGGAGCCGGTGATATTCTGTGATACCGTTACTTCTACTTCCACTTCGGCTAACCCTCTCTGTTTGGCATCTATCGGAGCAACAATGACCGTAAAACCGTAACGGTTGGTGTTGTTCTTAGCCACAAAATTGGATGTCGTGCCGTCGGGATATAGGATTTTCATGGAGACAGTGGCATTCTCCACCGGCTGATGGTATTGATCCCGCACAATGACATAAATTTTTTGTTCATCGTGTTGAGAAACGGAAGTGCGCGTCACAAAGGCTTTGACATCCAGAGAACGCATGGCCGAGAGATCATCCAACCGCACCGGTGCAGCCCGGAGTAGTTGTGTGCTTTCCCCTGACAGGGTGAAATAAATCTCTCCTAGTGGGGCTACCACAATTTGCTGTCCTGTAGCGGCTTCGGGACGCCACTCCAGGCGAGCGTATTCCAGATATTGGACAAAACGGCCACCCTCTTTTTCAATCGGAGCAATGGGCATCCCCAGATATTTATCACCCTGATGGTTTTCCCAAAAAGTTAGAAAGTCATAACACAACTGTTCGCCATTCGGGAAGTTACGGCAGGCGGTTGGATTGGTACGGACATTGGCCGGCTGCAATTCGTCTGGATACAGATTTTTCTGGCGTTCTCGCATCCATTGCCCTAACGGCGTCAAGATAACCGAGGGGTCTAAGGGTGTGGTCTGCCGTTCAAAACGTGCCCGCTGGAAATACTGTACTTCTCGCCCCTCACTATCGGTAAAGGCATCCGTGATGGGGTACCCGAACAGCAATAAAGCATCTGGATTGGCGTTGTAGAAATCCAGAAAAGCGCCGCTTACGGAATGGCCGGTTTCGGGAAAATAACGCACGTTATTGGTCTGTGCACGAACCTGCCAGGGAAGCAAGCCACCTGCAAAGAGCAAAACCATCAAGAAGGCAAGTTTTTTCATCTCAGCATTCCACACCGACAAGGGGTTATCCATCGAGATGGTTTAATTATACACGCGTTTTCGTTGTTTTTTGATAACTGACGACCTGACTCTGGAAATTTGTCCACAGATATCACAGATTGGCATCATCGCAATAACCGGAGGCCCCAGTCCCTGCCGTTTGCTGCCCGCTGAATGCCTGAGGGAATATAATGCCTTGCTGGACTATGGACTTCTCCCAAAAAACATCGACCTGTGCGGTTGAGGCTTCCCTCCATACGCAGGCGTTTCAGGAGCAAGATCAGTTTAGAAACCAAATGTCACTGCGAGTAAAGCCACAGCACGCGTAGCGCTGCTCAAACCAAAAGGAACAGATAAATTTCTTGTTGTAGCAGAGGCAGCTCCCACGCCGTCGGACACCGGGCACGGGCACCCACGAGCGACAGGCTGAAGCCTATCTTACGCTCGCTCTCGGGGAGACAGGCTGAAGCCTATC
>DYKW01000185.1 GCA_020722405.1 Anaerolinea thermophila | reverse complement strand
CTCCTCCTTTATCGCCTGGGCCTTCTTTCACTCGCTGGGTGAGGCGCTTCGGCACAAGCCCCATGTCGTCCTTGCCGGGAGCGGGTTGACGGCCCCTATGGCGCATCTTTCTGCACGGATCAGTCACGCCCGAACCTGTGCATACCTGCACGGTCTGGACATAGAAAATCGACATCCAGTGTACAATCTCTTCTGGAAACCCTTTATAAGAAGGGCTGATCAGGTGATCGTAAACAGTCGGTTTACGAAGGCCCTTGCACAGCGGGAAGGCGTCAGGGACGCAAAACTCTCCATCCTCCCGCCAGGAGTGAGCCTTCCGGACATCTCGGATGAAAAGCGGATCGCCCAAACCTTTCGGGATCGATACGGCCTTGGTCAGACCCCCATCATGCTCTTTGTGGGACGGATCACCCTGCGCAAGGGCCTGACGACCTTTATTGAGCGCATCCTCCCCAATGTCCTGAACATCGTCCCAGAGGCCCGGCTGGTCGTAATCGGTGACAACGCCTCTGAGGCCGTAAAAAAGCAGGTAGATGAAAAGGCCCGCGCCCTCGATATCGTTCGCAGGCTGGGTCTGGAGGACCGGGCCCTCTTTCTCGGCAGGCTGGATGACCAACTGCTCACCGCCGCGTATTTCGCTGCGGACGTCCATGTCTTCCCCGTTCAGGCGACACCTTACGACAACGAGGGCTTCGGGATGGTCGCGCTGGAGGCCGCGGCGCATGGACTTCCCACGGTCGCCTTTGATGCGGGAGGCGTATCGGACGCCGTAATGAACGGGATCTCCGGTTCTCTCATCCGTGCAGGAAATCTTCAGGGGTTTGAAAAAGCGGTCGTCCACTTCCTGCTGAATCGACAAGACCATGCCGTCCGGACCGCCTGCAGACAATTCGCTCAAGATTTCGAGTGGTCCCTTTTCGGCAGGCGTCTGAGAGAGCTGGTACACAACACAGCCGGGATGGAAACGCCGTGAGCCGCACCGCACCCCTTGGCCGGAGGCCTTCGGTCTGGTTCCCGGCCATAAGGACAAAAACCGGCGCGGAGACCTTTACCCGCACCCTGGCCGCAGGGCTGGAACAGGAAGGTTATCGGGTTCATGTGGACTGGCTCCCTCATCGGACGGAATATCTCCCCCGCTTTTCAACCCTGGTTTGCCCTTTCAGGGCCGACATCGTCCATGTGAATACCTGGCTTCCGGCCAGTCTCCTTCCCAAGGGCGTGCCGGTCGTCGCAACGCTCCATCATTGCGTTCAGGATCCGGCATTTTCTCCTTACAGGAATCTTCTGCAGGCCCTCTATCACAAGTTCCGGATCACACCCATGGAGCGGGAAATCATAGGGTCCGCCTCAAGGGTCGTTGCAGACAGCCACCATACTGCGCACATGGCAATGAGGATCTTTGGACGAAAGGATGTGGAGGTCATCCATCCCGGCGTGGATACCGAACGTTTCAGACCCGTGTCGCGACCAGGATTCAACAGCCCTTTTCGCCTCCTCTATGTTGGGGGCCTTACGCGCCGAAAGGGTGCGGATCTCCTGCTACCCATCATGGAACGATTGGGAAAGGGGTATGAACTTTTCTGTGTCGGCGACCACAGGAACATCTTTAAAAAAGGCCGCTGCGGAAGTATCTTCCAGTTGGGACGCCTGAAGGATCCGGCAGATCTGGTGCGTCATTATCAGGAGGCCGACGCCCTGCTCCTTCCATCGCGCCTCGAAGGTTTTGGCCTTGCACCCTGCGAGGCCCAGGCCTGTGGAACCCCTGTGATCGCCACCCGCTCTTCGTCCGTTCCGGAGGTTGTGATCGACGGGGCAACCGGTATACTCTGCCCCATGGATGACGTTCAGGCCTTCGCAGAGGCAGTGCGCCTCCTGGCATCCGACAGGGACCTCTGGCTGGACATGAGAGCAGCGGCTGCCTCGTGGGTACGCGAAAGATTCAAGGTGAAAGACATGGTGAAGGGATACGCAAGGATCTACGAAGAGGCATTGGCTGGGGCATGACCCAACTGCCTTTCGGGATCTCCCTTTCTCATCTGTATGCGGTCTGGGCCTATCGCGGGTTCATCCTTGGCAGCGTAAGGCGCGAATTTCAAGCCAGATACCAGAACTCACTCCTGGGAGCCGCCTGGACGGTCCTCAATCCCCTCGCCATGATCCTGATCTACACGGTCGTCTTCTCGCAGGTCATGCGAGCTCGTCTTCCTGGGGCAGAAAATGTCTATTCCTACAGCATCTATCTCTGCGCAGGCGTCCTGACCTGGGGCCTGTTTGCGGAGATAACGAGCCGTTCACTCAACGTCTTTATCGAACACGCAAACCTGCTCAAGAAGATCAGCTTCCCACGCCTGTGCCTGCCTACTGTGGTCGTGCTCAACGCCGGTCTCAATTTTGCCATCATCTTTGGCCTCTTCACTGTCTTCCTGCTGATCTCCGGCAATTTTCCCGGCCTGGCCTTTCTCGCACTCATCCCCCTGCTGGCCATCCAGGTCGCCTTCGCCATCGGCCTGGGCATCACCCTGGGCATACTCAATGTCTTCTTCCGTGACACCGGCCAGTTGTTCGGCGTAGTCCTGCAGTTCTGGTTCTGGCTGACTCCTATCGTTTACCCAGCCTCGACCCTCCCCGAATGGGCCAGGCCGATCATAAACCTGAACCCTTTGGCCAACCTCATGGAAAGCTACCAGACCATACTCGTCAAAGGCCAATGGCCGCATTGGCAGGGCCTGTGGCCCGTAACCATGCTGGCCGTGCTGCTGTGCGCACTGGGCATCCGGCTATTCCGTAAACACGCAGGCGAAATGGTGGA
>DYKW01000013.1 GCA_020722405.1 Anaerolinea thermophila | reverse complement strand
AGAATGGGGATTGCGTTAAATTTTCAACGCTAAGACGCAGAGCCGCAAAGAAAATTACGTTTTCTGTAATCGTCAGAGGAAGGATAAACAGAGTGGGCTGTCATTGCGAGGGCGATAGCCCGAGGCAATCCCCTGGTTTCAAGCGAAAGATTGCTTCGCTCCGCAAGTTCGCTCGCTTTGCTCGCTACGCTCGCTACGCTCGCTACGCTCGCAATAACAGGTGTTCACGGTTTCTTTGACGATTACACAATCGGCCAAAATCCGTGAAATCAGTGGCAAAGGGTTTTAGATTTGGAATTGCTGGCCCATAAAAACTTTTATTGACGTGCTTATGCACTTCTGGTAAAATGGCAGCGCTCGGCGTGTGGTACCCTTCACCCGGGCCGCCAATGACCTTTGGGGTGTGTATGCACACCCTTTTCTTTTGGCTATTGGCATCACACCATTCTATATTTTATACGAAAGGGCTTGAAAAAAATGAAAGTACTGTTACTCAAAGACGTGTACAAACTAGGCCATGCTGGCGATGTCAAAAAAGTCGCTAATGGGTATGGCCGCAACTATCTGATTCCTCAGGGTTATGCCGTACCGGCAACCCCTGGCGCTTTGCGTCAAGCCGAGAGCATCCGTGTGCGTGCCGAAAAAGAACGGGCTGCACTGAATCAGGAAATGAGCGTAGTCGCCGAAAAACTGACCGGCGTAACGCTGATCTTTGCGGTGCGTGCCAGCGAAACCGGCAGATTGTATGGCTCCATTACTACCCAGATGTTGACCGATGCGCTGCAGGAGAAAACCGGCGTTGAAATCAGCCGTCGTCAAATCGAATCTCAGCCGTTGCGCTCCTTGGGCGTGCACGAAATCGGCATCCGATTGACCGTCGACCTGGTGCCCACCATCAAGGTGATTGTACACCGTGAAGGTGAATCTCCCACGGACATGCTGGAGATAGAAGCCGAAGAGACCGCAACCGAAGAAGAGGTCGTAGAGACCCCTGCCGAGGAAGCGGAAGAAGCCTAGGCCTGTACACTCAGATTCATTACCGGCCTGCCCCCACTCGGTGGGCAGGCCGGTTTGTTATCTGGAAATTGAACCCATGAGCACATCCATTGGTGCACAGTTGCGTGCGGCCCGCGAAAGCCAAAAACTCTCGCTGGAAGATGTCGCGCGCCAGATTTTCATCCGCGAACGCTACCTGAAGGCTATGGAAGCGGGTAATTTTGCGGCGATGCCCTCGCGTGCTCAAGCAAGGGGTTTTCTCAGCCTGTATGCCGATTTTCTCAAACTGGATGCCGACACATTACTATCGGCATTGGATGAGAGTTTCTCTCCCCAAGATGTCCCGTCATCATCTTCCTCACCCACACCCGTCGTTCCACAAGAACCCGAAGTGCCCCCTCCTTCCCCCACCACAAACGCCTTCACAGAGATTGGCGAGGTGTTACAGCAGCGCCGCAGCCTACTTTCCCTTTCGTTGGAGGAGGTAGAAAAACGCATCCATATCCGCCAGCGTTTTTTGGAAGCCATGGAGAAAGGCGATTTTCAGCAGTTACCCTCCTCCATGCAGGCACGCGGCATGTTGCAACTGTATGCTGAGTTTTTAGACCTGGATGCAAATGCCTTGCTGTTGAAATTTGTAGATGCCTTGCAATTTCAACTGGCAGAGAAACAACCACCGGTCCGCCAAACGCCCCGACCGGAAAAAACTAGCCGCCCCGGGTGGCGCTTCTGGAGCGATTGGGGGATTGTTTTTGTAATAGGGGTGTTGTTGGTAACGCTGATTGGCTGGGCTGTTGGGCAGGTAGCCGATGAAAGTACTGCGCCCCAAACGCCGGTGCCCTCGCCGCCAGAAATTGCCGATGTGCTCCTGGTAACTTCCACTCCGGCAGCCACCGCGACCACCACCCCCGTTCCAACCGAGCAAGGGGGCATCGTTGTCGATGCCGCTCCCGGCGGTCCGCTTGCCCCCACACCAACCGCAACGTTGAACCTACCAGGGGCAGAAAGCGGTGTAAACATCAACATTGTCGTTCATCAACGCGCCTGGTTGCAGGTGGGAGTAGACGGCAAAACCGCCTTTTCTGGGCGGGTTTTGCCCGGCAGCGCCTACCCATTTTCAGCCAACGAACGCATCGAAGTAACCACCGGCAACGCCAACGCATTGCAAATTTACTATCAGGGGCGCGACATCGGCGCGCTGGGAACGCCAGGCGAAGCCATCTGGCGTATCTTCACCACACAAGGCATCGCTACGCCTACCCCGCAATTTACCAATACCCCCACGCCCACCGCAAGCCCCACGGCGACACCACCCGCCACACCTACTGCCACGCCATAGGTTGCCGGTTATTCCTTCTCTTTTTCCATGCCTCCTACTTTTCACTTAGTTTCCCTTGGCTGCCCCAAAAACACCGTTGATTCAGATTCGATGGCACAACTGCTTAACGGCGCCGAATTTCAAGCCACACTCGAACCACAAGAAGCCGATGTGCTTATCGTCAACACCTGTGGCTTTATCGGCCCAGCACGCGAGGAATCGTACCGCGTACTCTCCGAACTGGCAGCCAAAAAACACGGGAACCAGGTGCTCGTCGCCGCCGGCTGTCTGACCCAACGCTACGGCGAAGAAGTCGTCCGCCGCGTGCCGGGTATCGATGGCATCCTCGGCACCCGCCGTTGGATGGACATCTTGGATGTCGTACGCGCCCTGCGCAGCAGCCCACACCCGGCGCCAATTTACCACCTGCCGGAAACGCCTACCGTTGGCAGTGACGAAAAAGGCGTGCTGCGCGCCTCGCAACAGGGCGCCAGCGCGTACATCAAAATCGCCGATGGCTGCCGCCGCCCATGTGCCTTCTGCGCCATTCCGCTCATCAAAGGCACCGCCGTCAGCCGTCCGCCAGAAGTCATTCTGGAAGAAGCACGCCAACTGCGCGATGCCGGCGTGCGCGAAATCATTCTGATTGCCCAGGATACCACCGATTACGGCCATGACCTGGGGATGAAGGACGGCCTGGCAACCCTTTTGGAGCGCATGATCCGCAGCGTGCCGGATGTGGACTGGATTCGCGTCATGTACGCCTACCCCGGTTACGTCACGGAGCGCCTGATTGATGTCATGGCGAGTTCTTTGCAAATCGTGCCCTACCTGGACATGCCCCTGCAACATGCCCATCCGATGACGCTGCAACGTATGCGCCGCCCGGCAAACGTGGCATGGGTGTATCGCACGCTGGAAAAAATGCGCGCCGCCATGCCCGACCTGGCCTTGCGGACCACCTTCATCGTCGGTTACCCGGGCGAAACCGAGGCAGAATTCCAGGCATTGTTGACCTTTTTGCAAGAAGTGCGCTTCGACCGCGTCGGTGCTTTCCAATTTTCATTCGAGGAAGGTACCGCCAGCGCCGCGTTGCCCGATGACGTTCCCGCTGAAGTCAAGCAGGAACGCTGGGAACGGCTGATGGCGCTACAACAACCCATCTCCCTAGCGCACAACCAGTCCTTTGTGGGCCGCGAACTCAAGGTACTGATTGAAGGGAAAGGCGAAGTCGAAGGCGGTGGTGTCGTCTCGCTGGGACGTTCTTATCGCGATGCCCCCGAAATCGACGGACTGGTATTGGTGGAAGATGACGTGCCGGTTGGCGAGATGATCACCGTGCGTATCAGCGGTGCGATGACCTACGACCTGGTTGGCACGCTTATCTCCAAATAAATTCACACCCAAGTAAACTGCTGCACTTTAGACATCCCATGTTCACACTAACCCCCGAAGTTCGTTTTGCCATCGACGCCGCCCGACAGGCCTCCTTGCTGGTGCGGGAAATCCAGGCCGAGATGGTCACCCCGGCACTGACGAAAAGCGATCGCTCCCCCGTCACCGTAGCCGATTTCGCCTCCCAAGCCCTGGTGGCCGGCCTGCTGGCGGAGGCCTTTCCCAATGACCCCCTGGTGGGTGAGGAAGGCGCCGAGGCCCTGCGCACCCCACAGGAAGCCGCAACCCTGGCACAAATCAGTGCCTTTGTAGCCCGTAAACGCCCCGATGCCACGCCAGAACGCATCTGCGATTGGATTGACCGCGGTGCCGCCGGTGCTGCCCAACGTTTTTGGACGCTCGATCCCATCGACGGCACCAAAGGCTTTTTGCGCGGCGACCAATACGCGATTGCCTTTGCGCTCATCGTGGATGGTCAAGTCCAGATTGGCGTACTCGGCTGCCCCAACCTGCGTGATGGCTATCTTCCGGACCAGGACGGCCCCGGCTCTCTGCTGGTGGCCGTACGCGGCGAGGGCACCTGGCTGACGCCACTGGACGCGCCGGAAACCTTCACCCAATTGCACGTCTCGCAGCGCACCAACCCCGCCGAAGCGCGCTTGCTGCGCTCTTTTGAATCCGGACACACCAACGTCAGCCAGATTGATGTGTTCGCCGAACGCCTGGGCATCACCGCCGAAGCGGTGCGCATGGATAGCCAGGCCAAGTACGCCGTATTGGCCGCCGGCGGCGGGGAGATTTACCTGCGGCTCCTATCCCCCAAAATGCCGGATTACCGCGAAAAAATCTGGGATCAGGCGGCCGGTTCGCTGGTCATCGAAGAGGCGGGTGGTACGGTCACCGACCTGCATGGCAAACGGCTGGATTTCAGCCAGGGGCGCACGCTGGCAAACAACCGCGGCATCTGTGCTACCAACACCCTCCTGCACCCGGCCGCGTTGCAAGCCCTACGCGATATGTGAACCTCGTTTCTCCCGCGCCATGCCTCTTTTGGGAAAGATGAAGCCTGTTTGGCAAACCATCAGCGCATTGCTGCTCAGCCTGGCGGCCGTCTTTTCGACCACCGTAGTATCGGCACGCGTCTTCGAAAACATTCCCCACCTGGAAGACGAGATTGCCTACGTCTGGCAGGCGCGCCTGATTGCCCAAAACCACAGCCTGACATTGCCCTCCCCGCCGGAACCCAAGAGTTTTTTGGTACCCTTTGTGGTGGATTACCACGGGCAACGCTTTGGCAAATATCCCCCCGGCTGGCCGGCATTGTTGGCCGTGGGGGAATTTTTTGGGCAGCGCGCCTGGGTCAACCCCCTGCTGACCGGATTGGCCGCTTGGCTGCTGTACCGCTTGCTCTCTAAAATTCTGGGGCAAACCTGGGCACTGGTCGGGCTGCTCTTGCTGCTCACCTCGCCGTTTTTCTGGCTAAATGCCGGCTCGCTGCTTTCTCACCTGTGGGGGCTGGTGCTGACGCTGATTTTTGCGCTGGGCTGGCTAGACACCTTTGTTACCAAATCGTCAACGCATGGCATCTTGCCGCTGCTCACCGCGGCCCTGGCATTGGGCACGCTGGCGCTCACTCGCCCCTTTAGCACCATTGGGGTAGCCCTTCCCTTTGCTTTGCATGGCCTCTACCTATTGGTGCGCAGCAACCGCGCCACACGCCGCCGCTTGCTGACCTTCGGCCTGTTGAGCGGAGCCGTGGCCGGGTTGTATTTCGTCTGGCAATACGCACTAACCGGCAGTTTCTTCACCAATCCGTACACCCTATGGTGGCCCTATGACAAAGTCGGCTTTGGCCCCGGCCATGGCGTGCTAAAGGAAGGCCACAACCTGCACCAGGCCTGGACTAACACCCGTTTTAGTTTGTTGGTGGGCGCCGGCGACCTGTTCGGTTGGGGAAGACTCTCGTGGATTTTCATCCTGCCGGGCATGTGGACACTGCGTCGGGACGGGCGCGCCTGGCTGATAGGCAGCATCGCCCCCACACTGGTCGCGCTCTATCTGGTCTACTGGGTGGGGGCGTGGCTTTTTGGGCCGCGGTACTACTTCGAGGGCTTCCCGGGGATGATCTTGTGGAGCGCCGCGGGAATCCGCGCCACCTTTGGGGGAGGACTCCAATGGAAACGGGAACACCTGGAAGGGCGTCCGGCTGTTTTGGGGAATTTCCGGTCCCCCTGGGGGACAGTACGCGCGACCTTTGTAGTGGGTCTGGTTTCCCTGTTGGTTATCCTCAACTTGAAGTTTTACCTGCCCCTGCGCCTGGCGATGATGCGCGATCTGTACACTATCAACCGTACCCGGCTGGCGCCTTTCTACGACCCCAAAGTGCAGGCACTCAGCCCGGCGGTGGTATTCGTGGATAGCGAGCGCTGGATGGCCTACGGGGCTTTACTCGAACTCTCACGCCCTGACCTGACTTCGCCCTTCATCTTTGCAGTGGACCGGGGGGAAAAAGCCAACCGGCGCGTGCGTGCGGCGTTCCCTGAACGGCAGGTGCTGTACTACAACCCATTAGAACCCTACACCTTCCGGCTATCTCCCCCATGAAAAAGGGTGGGACGATGCCCACCCTTTGGAAATGCCGAAATCAAACGTAAACCGGCCTGAGCCAATCTTTGTATTTGGGCATTTGACCGCGCACCACCTGGTTGAAAATTTCCCGCAGGCGGGCAGTAATCGGGCCCATTTCTCCACTGCCAATTGGGCGATAGTCTACACGCGTCACGGCGGTAATTTGTGCGGCGGTGCCGGTCATAAAAATTTCATCGCACAGGTAGATTTCGGTGCGGTCGATGGAGCGTTCGATGACCGGTAAGCCAAGTTCAGCAGGGGCCAGAGCCATCACACTACGACGGGAGATGCCCTCGAGAATGTTATCCGTCACGGGAGGGGTGATGATTTGGCCGTTGCGTACGACAAAAACGTTCATGGCACTGCCCTCGGAGATGTGCCCCTCCTGGGTGAGCACCAGGGCTTCATCGAAGCCAGCGCGTTGCGCATCGGTTTTGATGAGCGCGGAGTTGACATACGCCCCGTTGATTTTGGCACGTGCCGGAATCATGTTATCGTCAATGCGCCGCCAGGAGGAGATTGTCACATGGGCACCGGTGTCATTGCTCAAATATTTGCCAAAAGGCACAGAAAAGATCGTAATTGCATCTCGCAGGCCATGTAGTTTGACTCCGATACCTTCATCGGCTTTGTAAATAATCGGGCGAATGTAGGCATCTTCGCGAAAGCCCTCGGTGCGCAGCAATTCCAGCGTAATTTCGGTCAGGTCTTCGGGGGTGTACGACAGGTCGGCGGCCAAGATTTTGGCCGAATCGAGCAAGCGGGTAAAGTGGTCGAGCGGTCGGAAAAGGTAAAGTTGTTCCTCTGCCGCATTCCAATAAGCGCGCATGCCACCAAAAGCAGCGGTACCGTAGTTAAAGGCATGGGTCGCAACGCCGATATGGGCTTCGCTATAAGGGACAATGCGATTTTCGAAATATGCAAACCTGGGCAATGCCATCAAAAAACCTCCTGTTTTTTTGTACGTATGGTTTTTGTGAAACCGATTTCACAGAGGGCAAAACCAAAACAAAAGTATTGAGATTATACCGCGCCTTCGTCTCGCCTCTATCATAACTTTGCAATATCGTTAGCAGAAAATTTTCTTGTAATATGCTAGAATATTCAATCATTTGTGCTTACGCCATCAAAGACATTATTCCCGATTCTTCTTTATAACTCTAGACATCTCCATGAACGGCCAACGACTCAAGATTTTAATGCTTGAACAAAACCCTAGTTTTGTACGCCTGATGCATCGGGCTTTAAAGCAAGCCTACGGGGGAGAAGTTTCGGTAGATCATGTCTCTTCTATAGAAAAAACGGAAGAAGCGTTAAACGCAGAAGTTTACGATACCCTGGTATTAGACCTGGCATCCTTGAGCCAAGAAGGGGATCCCTTGGAAGCCTTTGACCATTTTCACGATAAGCACCCCTCCATCCCCATTGTTGTCTTGGCCCACGATGATGATTACGACCTGTCCTTGCAGGTGATGAGACGGGGAGCACAAGATTATCTCATCAAGAATAAAGTCACCGGGCAATTATTGGTACGCTCACTGAGATACGCCATTGAACGGCAGCACATGCTGGATACCATGCGCCGTCTGGCAATGCTGGATGAACTCACCAGGCTGTACAATGCCAGTGGTTTCGATACGTTGGTGCAACAACAAATGCAACTCGCGCTCCGTACCGAACGCAAATTCGTGCTCATTGTGGTAGACATCGCACACATGAACACCATCAACCAACGGTTCGGGCGGGAAGCCGGTGATAAAGTATCACTGCATATTGCAGAATTGTTACGCCGTACTTTTCGTTCATCGGATATTTTGGCACGCATCAACGGGGATGAATTTGCCGTACTGGCCATTGACGTAGATGAACAGGCTCGCGAAGGTCTACTTGCACGCTTGCAAGCCAATCTACTTGGCCAAAATTCACAAAAAAAACAAGACATCGATTTTGACCTGCAAATCGGAATCGCACTATTCGGAGGAGATGAACGGCACAAAGTGGAAGATTTACTCACGCAGGCTCGTCAAAACATTATCACCACAACCAGTGTAGAGATTTAATGCTAGCAAACGTGCGATCCTGCGCTATCTGGGGGTTAGATGGCATATTAGTAGACGTCGAAGTAGATACAAGTGATGGATTGCCCGGCATTACCCTGGTAGGGTTGCCGGACATCGCGGTGCAAGAAAGTCGCGAACGAGTGCAGACCGCTATTCGCAACAGTGGTCTCTTCTTTCCGCGCCGACGCATGGTGATCAACCTGGCGCCGGCATCGGTACGAAAAGAAGGCCCGGCCTACGATCTTCCTATTGCTGTCGGTATCCTGATTGCCAGCGGACAAATTCCACCGCAATCTGTAGATGGGGCACTCCTGATGGGGGAACTTTCGCTGGATGGCTCGTTGCGCCACGTACGGGGCGTACTGCCTATGGCTGCTGTTGCTCGCCAACAAGGGTTGCGTCGTCTGTTTGTGCCGGCTTGTGATGCGCCCGAGGCCGCCCTGGTGCCAGATATCGAAGTTTACCCCGTTTCCACGTTAGCCGACCTTTATGCCCATCTCAGCGGGCAACGGATGATTCTCCCTCAAAACCCGATAGATATAGAAGCCGTTCCTGCTTCGCCGCCCACTGACTTCCAGGACATAAAAGGACAAGAACACGTCAAGCGAGCGTTGGAAGTGGCCGCGGCCGGTGGACACAACCTGCTGATGATCGGTCCGCCAGGGGCGGGAAAGACTTTGCTGGCACGTGCGTTACCTGGCATCATGCCCCCCATGGAGATTGACGAAGCGCTGGATGTCACCCGCATTTATTCGGTAGCCGATCAATTGCCCGCCGACTTGCCTTTAATACGCGTACGGCCATTTCGTGCGCCTCATCACACCATCAGCCACGCCGGATTGGTAGGAGGTGGAAACTGGCCACATCCAGGGGAAATCTCACTGGCCCATCGAGGTGTACTCTTTCTAGACGAATTGCCGGAATTTGGGTCACGCACGTTGGAGGTATTGCGACAGCCGATGGAAGACAAAATAGTCACCATCAGCCGCGCTCAAGGCACGCTGACATTTCCGGCAAATTTCATGCTGGTAGCCGCGATGAATCCCTGCCCCTGTGGATATTATGGCGATCCAGTACGGGCTTGTACGTGTTCTACCAGTGCGATAACAAATTATCAAAAGCGTATTTCCGGCCCATTGTTGGATCGCATTGATATTCACATAGAAGTGCCGCGCGTGCCTTACGAAAAGCTAAGTTACGATCGAAAAGGGGAGCCTTCTGCAACCGTGCGCCAACGCGTCACTGTCGCACGTCAACGACAAAGGGAGCGCTTCGATGGCCTGGAAATCGCATCAAATGCCGAAATGCGCCCGGCTGAAGTGCATCGTTTTTGTCATCTGGAAGAAAAAGGGCAGGCGCTCATGCGCTCTGCCATGCAACAAATGCAACTCTCGGCACGCGCCTATCATCGGGTGCTCAAATTGGCACGCACCATTGCAGACCTGGCAGGGGAGGAAAATATCACAGCAGTACATGTGGCCGAGGCACTACAATATCGACCAAAATTGGGGTTAATGTAACCTACCCAATGGTTCTTCTCGAATTTTTGGGTAGTCCCAAAATTTTAACGCAAAGCCGCCAAGGCGCAAAGGCAGGCAACAGCATTCAGCGGACGGCGCCCTACGCGACTACGCGACTTTGGTGCTTTTGTGGTAAAAAACGCCGACGCCCCAGGTTCTCGAGATGATACGTATTTGCTGCGTAATGCGTTGTTTTCTAGACGAATTATAAAAGACGTGATATACTGCGCACACTCCCGCCTATGGCGGGAGCAACTATGTTTCCAGCCGGTGGCGAAAAACCGGCACATTCCAACCCACACACCTTCTGACCCCACGGTGCGTGCCGGTTATGCCGGTGCCGTTCGGGAAAGACGAAGGTGGAGGATAAACGCAAGGAGTATAAAAATGCCTGTTGTATCTATGAAAGCGCTCCTCGAGAGCGGGGTGCATTTTGGTCATCGTACCCATAAATGGCACCCAAAGATGAAGCCTTACATTTTTACCGAACGCAATCACATCCACATTATCGACTTGCAGAAAACGGTAAAGGCTTTAGATGAAGCCTATTTTGCAGTGCGAGAAACTGTAGCCCACGGGGGAACCATTTTATTTGTGGGCACGAAGCGCCAGGCGCAAGATACTGTCCAGATGGAAGCCATTCGCTGCGATATGCCCTATGTGGTAGATCGCTGGTTGGGTGGCATGTTAACAAACTGGCGCACCATCAGCCAACGCGTGCGAGAACTCGAACGTCTGGAGCGGATGCGGGATAAGGGCGACTTTGCAAAAATAACCAAAAAAGAGGCCCTACTGCTCGAACGCAAGATGGAGAAACTAGAAATGCGCCTGGGCGGCATTCGTAACATGAACGAACTGCCCGATATGGTCTTCATCGTAGATATTAGCCGCGAAGAAACGGCCGTCCATGAAGCCAACTCGCTCAATATCCCCATTGTAGCCATGGTGGACACAAATTGTGATCCCAGCGACATCGACTACGTCATTCCATCCAATGATGATGCTATTCGCGCCATCAAATTAGTCGTCGGCAAGATTGCGGACGCGGTAGTGGATGGTCGCAACATGATGGAAAAAGAAGCCGCTGAAGAAAGTGCCGAAGCCAACGAAATGAGCACACGTGACTTGCGCATCATGGATGGCGACGAAGAACTGAGCGACGAAGACCTGTTCGGCGAGGAAACATTACGCAAGATTCGCTTTATGCGTAAGAAAAAAGACGAGAGCGATGACGAAGACGAAGACGATCTTAAGATCGACGAAGAGATCGAAGACTAGATCGACGAAGAGATCGAAGACTAAAGATTTCTCAGGGTGTGCCCACTTGTGCACACCCTGATTTTGCCCCTCCGAAGCAGATTGAAGGCTCGTAAATATACATCGTATATCAATGATGATATTTTTCTAGAAAAGAGGTTGTACAACTATGGCAATTAGCACTGAACAAATTAAAGAACTGCGTGCTGCCACGGGTGCAGGCATTCTAGACTGTCGCAAAGCCCTGGAACAAGCAAACGGCGACTTTGAAAAAGCGATAGATGTTTTACGCGAAAAAGGGTTGTCCAAGGCGGCCAAGCGCGCTACACGTGAAGCGTCCGACGGCGTGATTGAAATGTATTCCCACGGCAATGGGCGCGTCGGCGTTATGGTGGAGTTGAATTGTGAGACCGATTTTGTGGCACGTTCTGAAACATTTCGCACCCTGGCACATGAAATCGCGCTACAAATTGCCGCCATGGGACCACAATACATTAGCAGTGACGATATCCCTGCCGATGTACTTGAACGTGAACGCACAATTGCACGTAAACAAGCACTCGATGAAGGCAAACCCGAAAACGTAGTGGATCGCATCGTGGAAGGCCGCCTCAAGAAATTCAAAGATGATGGCTGTCTGCTCAACCAGACATCCATTCGTGACGATAAAGTCACGATTCAAGACATGATCAACGAGGCGGTTGTGTCGCTTGGAGAAAATATTATCGTACGCCGCTTTGTCCGCTGGACACTTGGTGAACAAAGTAGCGTCGAGTAAGAGAAAAAAGCCAACCCGTTAGGGTTGGCTTTTTTCTCGACATTTTCAAGGAGAAATTAGTCATGCAGAAAACCCCAAAATATAATCGTGTATTGCTCAAATTAAGTGGTGAGTCCCTGGCAACCCCACAAGGCTTCGGCATTGATCCCACCAAGGCGGAGGAACTGGCCTTACGTGTCCGTGAAATCCGAGAAATGGGTATCGACGTCGCGATTGTTATCGGAGCGGGGAATATTTGGCGCGGACGTATTGGGTTAGAACGCGGCATGGACCGCGCCACCGCTGACTACATGGGCATGCTTGCCACTGCAATGAATGCCATGGCATTGATGGACGCCATGGAACGTACAGGGCTGGTGGTACGCGTGCAAACTGCCATCGAAATGCGTCAGGTTGCCGAACCTTATATCCGTCGGCGCGCTATCCGGCATCTTGAAAAGGGAAGAGTGGTAATTTTCGGCGGTGGTACTGGAATTCCCTATTTTTCTACCGACACCGCGGCCGCGCTGCGCGCCATGGAAATCGGCGCCGATGTGCTCATCAAGGCCACCAAAGTGGACGGGGTTTACGATTCTGACCCCAACACAAATCCCGACGCTCAGCACTTCCCCTATCTTTCTTATATCGAAACAATCAATCGCCGCTTACAAGTTATGGATAGCACTGCGATTTCGTTGTGCATGGACAATAATTTGCCCATTTTAGTCCTAAATTTGTGGAACGAAAACGATTTGCGCGATGCGCTCTATGGTGCACCCGTAGGAACGCTGGTATCAAATAAATCATCAGACGAGGGCTGAGAACCTCGGGGAAATATGGGGGATGGTTACACGTCATCTAATGGTAAAGGTGGTAAGATTATCTACCTTTACTATATTTCGCCCTTTGCGCTATTTCAATTTTCGAGTATCCTTATAGTAAAGTTCTTAACACCCCATGCTGTGTCACATCATGGGTGGAAAATTTCCAACTTCACTCATTCGCCATCAACGTGGAGGTAAGTATGCTCAAAGATATCTACAAAAGTGCCAAGTCACGTATGCAAGGCGCAGTCAATGTACTGGAAGAAGACTTGGCCGGCATTCGCACTGGCCGTGCCAATCCTGCCCTGGTAGAGCGAATTGCTGTAGAATATTATGGAACTATGGTGCCCCTACAACAACTGGCATCTATCAGTGTGCCAGAGCCGCGCTCATTGTTAATTCGTCCTTTTGATAGTTCGGCTTTGAATGCGATTACAAAGGCCATCCAGGCCTCAGACCTGGGCATTATGCCCACTAATGATGGCAAAAATGTTCGCATCAACCTTCCAATACTGACCGAAGAACGCCGCGAAGAATTGGTGCGTATGGTGCACCATCGCGTCGAAGAGGGGCGCGTCGCGGTTCGTAATATTCGCCGCGACATAATCAGAGAGTTAAAAGAGTACGAACAGGAAAAACTTATCTCTGAAGACGAATGTGAACGCGGTGAAAAAGAAATCCAAAAAATAACCGATGAATACATCGAGATTCTGGAAACCATTGGTAATCATAAAGAAAAAGAAATTTTAGAAGAGTAATTTTTTCATATTATCTGAACGGCCTGCCCTACTTGAGATGCGGCGTCATGCAATGGGCAGGCCTCCACCCAGAATATCTATGACCCTTCCTCTTTCTCCTGACAAAATCCCACAGCATATTGCCATCATTATGGATGGCAACGGTCGTTGGGCACAATCGCGCGGCCTACCCCGGCTTGCTGGACATCGCGCCGGCACGGAAAATCTGCGTCGCATTATCACCGCTTGTGTAGAATTTGGGATCAAGTATCTTACCATTTACGCTTTTTCCACAGAAAATTGGGGCCGTCCAAAATCTGAAGTGCGCGGTCTGATGCGCATTTTAGAAGACGTGATTGATCGTGAACTGGATGAGTTGCATAAACAGGGCGTACAATTACGTCACATCGGACGCTTGGAACACTTGAAACCTTCTTTACAAAAGAAAGTGCGAAAAGCTATCGAGATAACGCAGCACAACGATCGTCTTGTGTTAAATGTAGCCTTCAATTACGGGGGGCGAGATGAAATCGTTCATGCCGTGCAAGGCATTATTGCTGATAGAGTACCTGCTGAGGAAGTTACTCCTGAACTCATCAGCCGCTATTTATACACTGCTGGTACCCCAGACCCAGATTTAATCATTCGTACTTCTGGAGAATTGCGCATCAGTAATTTCCTGATCTGGCAATCGGCTTATTCCGAATGGTATGTTACACCTACCTACTGGCCAGATTTTAATGAAGAAGAGTTACGCAAAGCACTAGAAGAGTTTGCTCGGCGCGACCGACGATTTGGGAAAATTTACACCCCATCCTGAGAATTATGTTCGGTCAACGAGTCCTTGTTGTTTTGATATTGCTCCCCATTGGGCTGGCAGCAATTTTTGGGGGACAAATCCCCTTCGCGTTATTGGTAGCGCTCATTGTCGGTCTAACAGGACGTGAGTACGTGACGCTATTTCGTACTGGGGGGGTACACACGTCCACCATCATCTTAGTCGTTAGTGCCGTTGCGCTTGCTCTGACCCATGGTTTTTCAGATTCCGATGCCCCTGTGTTGCTACTCACCATTTTCGTTGGTGCGCTGGTACAGTTATGGCGCTATGAACACGGCGCATCCCAATCTGCAACCGAATTTTCCATCATGCTAGCCGGAAGCGTCTATTTCGGTTATTTGGCCGCTTATTTGATCCGACTACGTAACCTGCCGGACGGAGATTGGTGGCTCTTGCTTGTCTTGCCGCCTGTATGGATTGCCGATAGCGTTGCCTATGGTGTAGGGAAAAATTTTGGAAAACACCAACTTAGCCCAAGCATTAGCCCCAAAAAAACCTGGGAAGGTTATTTGGGTGGCATACTCGGAGGCATTGCCGGAGGGTACTTGTTGGCCAGTTTGTACGGCCCCTGGCTTCACCTAAACGATGCCATCCTCCCCTGGCATGGCCTTTTGTTGGGCGCAATACTTGCTGTGATTACCCCTCTAGGTGACCTGACAGAAAGTTTGTTCAAGCGCCAATTTAATGTCAAAGACTCCAGCCATCTGCTCCCAGGCCATGGCGGAATGTGGGATCGCATTGATTCATGGTTGTGGGCTGCCCCTTTGGGCTATTACATGATTACCTTGTGGTTTCTTTAAAAAAAATTATTCGGAGGCTAGTTACATGTTATTTCCACACGTTACCCAAGATGATTTTACACAAGAAGTACTGAACGCCGGCCAACCTGTGCTGGTGGATTTCACTGCTACTTGGTGCGGCCCCTGTAAGATGCTTGACCCCATCGTTGAAGAATTGGCTGTCGAGTGGCAGGACAAGGTCAAGGTTGTCAAAGTGGATGTAGACAATAACCCCGACATTCCCATGCAGTATCAGGTAATGGGCGTACCAACGCTGATGCTCTTTATCGATGGCACCCCCCAACATCGCATGAGCGGTTACAAACCCAAACCTAAGGTCATCAAGGAATTTTCCAAATTGCTCCAATAACTGAGCCTCTGAAATAGGCTTCAATTAAAAAACAACACGGCGGGAGATTTTCACCTCCCGCCGTGTTATTCTCATCAGGCAGCCATTGTAAGTCCTGCCGTCTGTCGCAATGTCTCGGCCTTGTTTGTGCGCTCCCAGGATAAATCCAGATCGTCACGTCCAAAATGACCGTAGGCCGCTACCTGCCGGTAAATGGGCCGGCGCAAATCCAGATCGTGAATGATTGCCCCAGGACGTAAATCGAAGTGCTCAGAAATCAAGGCTGCAATCTGCTCATCGGGGATTACCCCGGTGCCAAAGGTTTCCACGTTGACGCTCAAGGGGTGCGCTACACCAATCGCATACGCCACCTGAATTTCACAACGTGTGGCCAAGCCAGCCGCCACGATATTTTTTGCCACCCAGCGAGCAGCGTAAGCGCCAGAGCGATCCACCTTTGTCGGATCTTTTCCGCTGAAGGCGCCACCGCCATGTCGCCCCATACCGCCGTAGGTATCCACGATGATTTTGCGCCCGGTTAAACCGGCATCGCCCATCGGGCCACCGATGACAAAACGTCCGGTCGGGTTGACGTAGATTTTCAAATCATCATCCACCATATCGGCCGGCAACACGGGGGTAATCACGTGTTCGATAATCGCGGCGCGAATTTCTTCGTTAGAAATTTCCGGCGCATGTTGCGTAGAAATCAGCACGGTATCGATGCGCTTGGGCTTTCCATAACTATATTCTACCGTCACCTGACTCTTGCCATCCGGGCGCAACCACTCCAGGATACCGTTTTTGCGCACTTCGGTTAGCCGGCGCGTCAGTTTATGCGCCAGGTAGATGGGTATAGGCATCAAGGTCGGTGTTTCATCGCAAGCAAAACCGAACATCATCCCCTGGTCGCCAGCGCCAATGGCTTCGATTTCGGCTTCGGTCATTTCACCGCTTTTGGCCTCCAGGGCTTTATTGACACCCATGGCAATATCAGGACTCTGGCTGGTAATGGCAGAAAGCACGCCACACGTATTGCCATCAAAACCCTTCTTCGCGCGATCATAACCGATTTCCGTTATCACTTTGCGGGCCAATTCATCAAAATTGACAAACGCCTTGGTGGTAATCTCACCCAGCAGCATGACATAACCCGTTTTTGTAGCGACTTCACAAGCCACACGTGAGTTGGGGTCTTGCTCCAGGCAGGCATCCAACACCGCATCGCTGATTTGATCGCACATTTTATCCGGGTGCCCTTCCGTTACCGATTCGGAAGTAAACAACAAAGAGGGAGAAGTCATAAACGTTGTACTCATACACAACCTCCAAAAAAAATTGCCCCTTCAGGAAAAGAAAGGGCAATCAGCGTGCAAACACGGCTGCCCTCTCATCTTCCAGAACATCCGTCTGCCGGAATTGGCACCTTGTACTTGTACTTCCATACAGGTTGCCGAGGCTTCATCGGGCCGGTCCCTCTGCCTCTCTGGATAAGAGTGCCGTTAGGGGCATCAATTGTAAGTAGGGCGCATAATACCATATCACTTATTCCATGTCAATAAAAGGTTGCCAATTTTCATTTTCTAACGTATAATGTTATCCATACTTAATAAACGGGAGTTTACAAAAAAATACTATGGAAGCAAATCATTCACTGGCCAATCAACAGCAACAACATGAGGTATTCGAAGAACACACAGACTACACGCAGCTAGATTCAATGGAAGACCTGCTCAAGCAGGAAGATGTCGGTATCGAATTTCCTCATCAAGGTGAAATTCGAAAGGGCGTCATCGCCAATATCAACGGTGATGAAATCCTGGTAAGCATTGGAACAAAATCCGAGGGGGTTCTCTCTAGTCGGGAGTGGGAGCGCATTCCCGAAGAAGAACGTACCCAATTTGTTATTGGTGCAGAAATTCCAGTATACGTTATCAAACCTGAAGATCAAAATGGTAACGTAGTACTCTCTTATCTGCGCGCCCGCGAAGAAGAAGATTGGGCCTGGGTAGAAGCCTTGCGCGATTCAGGTGAAATCTACCAGGGCGTCATCTCTGGATATAACAAGGGCGGCTTATTGGTTCCAATGAAAACCTTGCGTGGGTTTGTGCCGGCCTCACAGGTCAGTGTTGTCCGGCGCAGTCAAGCCGGTGGAGATACCCCCGAAGAACGTTGGGCAGAAATGATTGGCGAAGAAATCAACGTTGTTGTTATCGAAGTAGATCGCAACCGCCGCCGCTTGATTCTTTCCGAACGGACTGCACTCAAAGAAACCCGTGAAGTACTCAAAGATCGTTTGCTAGGAGAACTCTCTGTAGGAGAAGTTCGCACCGGCCGCGTGACCAGCCTGGCTGACTTCGGTGCTTTTGTCAACATCGATGGCGCAGATGGTTTGGTACACATCTCTGAAATTTCTTGGGATCGCATCAAACACCCTAAAGAAGCCCTCAAGATCGGTGACGAAGTTGAAGTTAAAGTCATCAGCATAGACGAGGACCGTCGCCGCATCGGGCTTTCCATGCGCCAGTTACAGGAAGACCCCTGGGTGCGTAAAGCCAAGCAATACCGCGTCGGTCAGTTGATTAAGGGCACCATTACCCACCTGACAAAGTTCGGTGCCTTCGCCCGCATCGAAGAAGATGAAGACTTGGAAGGCCTCATTCACATTTCCGAATTGAGCGAAGAACGCATCAATCATCCCAAAGAAGTCGTCAAGGAAGGTGATGAAGTTACGCTGCGCATCATCAAAATTGACACTGACCGTCGCCGCATTGGGCTTTCCATTCGCAAGGTTGATTCCGCGGCCTACGCTGACCTGGATTGGAAGATCGATCTGGCCGAAGAAGTTTCCGACTTAGAGACCGAAGAAGCGGAAGATCAGGCGCTTGAAGAAAAACAACCAGAAGCCAGCGCTCCTGAAACTGAAACCGCTGAGGCCACCGAGATCCCCGAAAACGAAGCCTGACCTACATCCAACCCAATACAAAACGGCACACATACCTTACGGCACACGTACCATACGTGTGCCGTTTTTTTATGCCGCAACCATCGCCCAGCAGGTGAACCGTTACGCCCACTTAAAAACACAAAACGCCCCGGCGATGAACCGTGAGCGTTTTGTATTTGTGAGCGCGGGGGGACTCGAACCCTCAACCAATGGCTTAAAAGGCCACTGCTCTGCCATTGAGCTACGCGCCCAAGCGTCCCGCATTTTATCATGGAGACACAAAAACGTCAACGAAAATGCCGTACAAATTTTTCCCCATGCTGACGCCTACCCACCTGCCTTCGCGTCTTTGCGACTTTGCGTTAAACATGGCCTCACACTATACGACTCAGAAAAAAAGGAAGTAAATTTTGGACAACCCATAAGACCCCTCAGGTTACTGAGAGTATCTGATCTGAAAATAGATTTCCATGTCTGGTGGTGAAAATTATTTTTCATGG
>DYKW01000184.1 GCA_020722405.1 Anaerolinea thermophila | reverse complement strand
CCTTAAAATTTCAAACTTTTGAAAAAGCGCAATTTATGCCCGCTTGAAGTATATAGACGGCGGACAGTCTTTCGGAGTTTCTATGATTTCCCTGCCACCCTCTTGCACACGTTATCCTGCCATAGGTTCCCGAATTCTGGTGTACAATGAAAAATATAAGGAGGTACCCATCCATGACGGCAATTACCATCTCACGCCAGTTAGGAAGTCTGGGAACGACGTTGGGTCGTCTGGTGGCCGGACGGTTGGACTACAGCCTGGTGCATCGCGAGATCATCAACCAGGCCGCCCAACGTGCCGGCAGCCCGGACCTTGCCCTGGTTACCATCGATGAACTGGGGCTTTTGGATATTCAGCCGGACGAAAACCAGTACCGTGCCTATGTGCGTGCCATGCAGGAAGTGGTGGAATCACTGGTGTGCGAACAAAATGTTGTCATTGTTGGGCGCGCCGGACAGGCCATTCTGCGGGATTGGCCAGATGTCTTGCATGTGCGTGTGATTGCTCCCCTGGAGGTCCGCATTCAGCGCGTTATGGCCGCGCACAGGGTGACAAAGGCTGCCGCTATTGCCCAAATTCAGGATAGCGACAACTACCGCGCCGGATATTTGCAACGTTTTTATCACGTCGCATGGGATGATCCTACGTTATATCATCTTGTGGTCAATACCGGTGCCATGAGTTTGGATCAGGCTGCTGAAACGATTTGTGCCGCTGTGTATGGCATGACATTGAAGTCTACACCATCCGAGGAGGCCAAGATTGAGTAACGAAAAGCCCAAATTCGTTCATCCGGCCGAAGAAGTCTTCGCGCGCATCCTGGATTTTTATGGAATCCCTTGGGAATACGAACCCCGCACCTTTCCTTTGGTCTGGGATGAAGAAGGGAATGTCACCGAAGCCTTTGCCCCCGATTTCTATCTGCCTGAGCAAGACCTGTATATCGAATTGACAACCCTGCGCCCCCAACTTTCCACCCGCAAGAACCGCAAACTCAAACGCCTGCAAGAACTGTATCCCGATATCAATATTAAACTTTTCAAGCGGCGGGAATTACGCAACCTGATGCTCAAATACGGCCTGGTGGAAGAAGCCGCATCTATTTTCGGGACAGCGGCGCAGGAAAACGGTCAAGTGACAACTGAGGAAGGAAGAGAACCACATGATGAGCGATGAATATCCAGTGCCCGAAGAATGGATGGCAGATATCAGCAAAATTTTGTTCACTGAGGCGCAAATCCAGGCCCGCGTGGCCGCTTTGGGGAGGCAAATCGTTCACGATTACGCCGACAAAAAACCGGTTTTGGTGGGGGTGCTCAAGGGGGTTATTTTCTTTATGGCCGATTTGCTGCGTGCTATCAATATCCCCGTGGAAGTGGATTTTATGTCGGTGAGCAATTATTCCCCCGAATTGCGTGACAAGGGTGTGGTGCGATTAGTCAAAGACCTGGAAATGCCCATCGAGGGGCGGCATGTCATCTTTGTGGAAGACATCATCGATACGGGTTTGACAATCAACTACCTGTTGCGCAACCTGCGCGCTCGTCAGCCGGCTAGTTTGGAAGTGTGTGTGCTGTTCAACAAGGAAAAACGCCGCTTGATAGATTTACCACTGCGTTACAAAGGCTTTGATGTTCCAGACAATTACATCGTTGGTTATGGATTGGATTATCGTGAGCAATATCGCAATTTGCCTTTTGTCGGCCTGCTGAAAGCCCAGGCATTGCATCAACCTGCACATCCCGCCACTGGGTTGTAGAATTCTCCCAATTAAAACAAAAAAGCAGGGGCTCCAAGTAACTTTTCAGTCTTTTTCAAATCCTTTCGCTTGATTTCCCTTTATGCTTGGTGGCATATCGAGAAAAAAAGCAATTGGACTCTTTTCTTGCTCCATCTCTTCATTTTAGATTGGGTTTGTTTTTGTAAACTTCCCTTTCTTTTGTGAAGAGACTTCTTTGCTTGAAAAGAACGCCTATCCTTGATGTCGAGTTTCAATGCCTAAATATGGGCCTCCATATTTCGCCAGGCTATTTACTTTTCTTTCATCTGGATATTCGTTTGAAAAAGTGCTGTCCAATTTCTTGGAACTCCCTGCATTTTTAGTATAGTGAAAAAAATAGGAAAGTCAAGAGAAATTCGAAAATTTTAATGTTAAAATTTTCTTGATCTGTAAGAAACCTTGCTTTGTTGGGCGTTATTGTAAATCATCAAGCAAAAATGTGCTTGGAGAACTCATTTGGCAGGCCGGCATACCCAAAGACGACTGTCTCTGTTGCCGGTTGTCGAAGCGTTCTACCTGGGGTATTGTCTTGGACAAGTGCGCCGGACTGTCCGTCCTAGAGCCACCGGCAAGTGGCGCTTCCCAAGGGCACTTTCGTTTTAGGGGGAAGATTAATCTTCTGATGGAAACAACCTTGTGCATAGCCACTTTGCATCGGCGATCAAGTCAACATCTACAGGCAAGGCGAACTCTGGCGTTACGCGCACCAAAAAATGCTGGGCTACCTGGCGAATTTCCTCAGGAATGTCCGGCAAGGTTGCAAAAAAACGCAATTTGTCATAGGCGCTGGGGCGTTGATAATCGATTCCCTGGACGGCAAAATAGGCGCTTAGCAAAAGGCCGACCGCTCGACGTGCGCACACGCGGGCGCGTCCCTCGTTGCTCTGGGCACGGGCATTTTCTGCAGCGTTGAGCTCAGCGGTAAACTGTTCTTTCCATTTTTTCATAGTCAAGATTTTATCACGGGATAGTTCGGTAGTTCGGTAGTTGGGTAGTTGGATAGTTGGATAGTTGGATAGTAGGGGCGAAAGGTCTTTCGCCCAGGTAGTCGGGTGGTAGGATGGTCAACAGTCAACG
>DYKW01000012.1:17753-18931 GCA_020722405.1 Anaerolinea thermophila | reverse complement strand
CAAGCCGTTGCGCAGGTGTTCGTTTTTCATCGTAACGCTGTAAACGAGGCCGTTTTCGTAGTTCGCCAGCATGAGCAGGCTGATGCCTTTGTCTATGCCGATGACATCGGACGCGTACCAGTCTTTGGTCAGGTTATAGGCGTCTTGAAAGCCGTATTTTCCTTTGAGCGGCTCGATGGTGTAGTAGTTCAGCATGGCATGAGCAGATTCATCCGGCGTGAAAAGGATCGAGGCGATCGCGGCGTAGGGCGGCACGGTATCGTCCACTTTGTGAGAGTTGTTATCATAGCCGGAAGGCGGCGCGCCGTATAAGCCATTATATCCCTGCGGGCCGTCGCAGGCGCTCAAGCCCCAGGCGTTTGGTCCAAGCGTGAGGTATTTTTCATCCATCCTGACGGCAAAGTCGTAGTGAGCGCGGGCGGCGCGGACGGAGTTCTCGAACCAGTTCACGCCTTCACGGTCAGCGGTGTTGCGGAAGTCAAGCCAGGCATGGCTGAATTGATAGGTGAACAGCGAGCCAAACCAGGAGTGGATGAACGGTTCGCCTTCGCCATATTTGCCGAGATGACGTGTGAATCCGTAGTAGAGGTGGTCGTCGGTCGGATGAGTGGGCGAGCCAGCCGCCAGGACGTAGAGCATCAATTGCTCGGCGTAGAAATCCCAATGACCTTCGAAGCCTTTTTCGGGGCGGTAAGCCATGTAGAACATGGCGCGGGAGTCATCCACGAACCAGGGCCAGTTGACCTCACGGTAGAGTTGGTCGGCTTTGGTTTGTACTGCACCGTCAAAGTATTCGCCGGCGGTCAGCACACCCATCATCAGGATGGCGGTGTCTATGCTGGAGACTTCGCTGTTCCAGGCACGTTTGCCGGTTTGCATATCCACGAAGTGGTAGAAGAAGCCTTCGGTGCGTTCCATGCCGAGCAGGGTGTTCAGCGTTTTATCGGCGCGCTGGTAAGCTTCTTCAAAAGTGACGTATCCTTTTTCCACACCGATCGGATAAGCACTGAGAGCAAAGCCGACGGCAGCGATGCTGGAAATACCCGGCGAACCGGGGAAGCGGTCGCGAATCAGACCGTAACCGGGGCTGGCGAGGTCGGTATTGGCTTGTTCCCAGAAGAAGTCGAACGCGCCTTTCATCTCGTACGCGATGACCGCTTCGAGGGAGGTGGTCGGGG
>DYKW01000012.1:5412-17653 GCA_020722405.1 Anaerolinea thermophila | reverse complement strand
GTCGGGGCGGGGGTAAAGGTCGAGGTAACGGGAGCAGGTTGCGGCGTCGAGGGCGAGGCGCAGGCAGTCAGCAAAAACAAGAAAATGAGGAGCGTGGAAGAAAGCTTATTCACCGGTAATGCCCGTCCTTTCGACTGATTCGACAAACCATTTTTGTAGAAGGAAATACATCACCAGCAGCGGCAGGATGTTCAGGAATGTGCCGCTCATTTTGACGGCTTCGTTGAGACGGTCGAAGATGTTGACCGTGCCGGGCGGGTAGAGGTTCTCATAAGCCTGCACGAAGCGCGAGAGCTGCATGGGCAGGGTGGTGACTCCGCCTTCGAGGAAGATAGCCGTGAGGAAGGTTTCGTTCCAATACCAGACCACTGAGAAAATGAAAGAGACAATGTAAGCCGGGAGCGCGGAGGGTACGGCGATCGTGAAAAAGATACGCAGGTCGGAGGCCCCATCTATGCGGGCGGCTTCTTCCAGCACTTTGGGGATGGAGAGGAAACCCTGGTAGAAGATGAGGATGAAGATGGCGCTTTTGTAGCCTTGCCCAAGCAAAGCGGGGAGGATAAGCGAAAGTGGGCTGCCGAGCAAGCCCAGATCGCGATACTTCAACATTTGTGGAATGACGGTATTTTGGGGCGGGATGATAAAGGCGGCGAGAATGAGCGCCAGGACGAGGTTCTTGCCCCAAAAGCGGTAGCGCGCCAGTCCGTAACCCACCAGCGAGGCGACGAAGGTCTGAAGCAGGGAGGGGACGACGCTGATCAGGATGGAGGTCATCAGGGTATGGGGATAATCCAGCACGCGGTAGGCTTTTTCGTAGTTGCCGGTGTAGAACTCGGTTGGCACCCACTGTACCATGGGGTTGAGCAAATCGGCGGGAGTTTTGATACTGGTCACAAACATAAATAGCAGCGGGTAAAGATAGACAAAGCCGATGGCAATCAGCAGGGCATACAGCACGATGGTGAATACCAACCCGTAGCGGCTGCGGCTGCCGAAGAAGAAACTACGGATGCGATCAGTGTTCAAACGGCGAAGGGCTTGCATGTCAGTTCGACTCCTTTTTCGCCCAGCGCGTCAGAAAAAGATATACGATTCCCAGCAGGAGCGACATCACACCGAAGTAGATGAACGCCATAGCGCTGGCATATCCGATGCCGCCATGGACGTTGTAAGTCTGAGCGTAGATATATTGGATGACTTTATTCTCCGAAAAATGTGAGAGGGTGATGATGGTGTAGATGGCGTTGACAATCGTCGCTGCGGAAAGAGACGGGAGGGTGATCTTCCAGTAACTTTCCCAGGCTGAAGCACCATCAATCGCCGCGGCTTCGTAAATGCTCTTATCCACTTTTTGCAAACTTGCCAGGTAAATGAGAATCTGCACACCCGAAAACCACAGGATGAGGATGAAGGAAGTGAGCAGATATTCCACCGGATTACGCAGGGCGCGCGGCAACCCCAACAGGAACTCGGCCACGACCGGGTTGTTGGCGATGCCTGGCGCGGAGGTGGCGCCCTGAGCGGTCAGTTCTTTTATGACGGGACCGCTGGTGATGACGACGGGCAGGAAGAAGATCGTGCGGAACAACCCCTTGAGTTTGAAATCGAGGTTCAGGAACAAGGCGATGATCATCGAGAAGATCAACACAATCGGCACGGAGACGAGAGTCTCAATGAGATAGCCGATTAGCAGTTCGACGAAGTTGGGATCGGTGAAGAGGGCGCGGGTATAGTTGGCCCATGCCAGAAAGTCAAGATCAATCCCCTCCGCGGTTACCGTAACCTGGTGGAGACTGTAGCGAAAGGTCTCGATGAGCGGCAGGAACGTGAAGAGCGAAAAGCCCAGTATCCAAACCACGATGAAGCCGTAACCATGCAAGGCTTCGCGGACACGAAGACTGACACCGCGGCGAAAAGGATTCGAATTCGTCATGGCGTATTCTCCACAAGCGCGGCATTCTTTGCCTGTACCATGATACCTTTGTACGCAAAGGAATGGGTTGTGTAATTGACAATGATTTGTTTGTCGTTGGCGTAGGTGGTAACAAAGATGCCCTCTGCCAGCATTTGGCGGGCGGTAATTTCCTGCCCGCGCACAGGGGCAAGCAAATCATTCATCCAACGATAAGTTTCCCGAATATGCTCACCCCATTGCGCATAGGACGAAGTGTAAATCCAGCTGGAATTGGTGTTGAGCATTTTGGCGGTGGCTTCATGGGTGAGAAAGTATGAGGGATAGATACCGTAATCCACATGCCGCAGCAGGTCTTCTTCCAGATTGGATGAAAAATTGAGCGCGGCACCATAATACGGCACATAGCCTGCCAGCACAATCGGCAGGAACGGCACGGCTTCGGAGGTGTAAATGTAACCGTTGTCGCCCAGCGGCATATCGTAATAGGCTTGCGTCACACTCCAGAGATAATCGTTGGGGCGATAAAAGCCAAGTCGCAGAGGAGAATTAGCCAACAAATTTTGATAGGCCTGGATGGCTTGTTCACGATTGAGCGGACTGCTTTTCTTGAAATCGCTATAAAGCGTCGAACCAATTCCATCCAAAGCCAGGCCGACTTCCCGTTGCAAGGCCGCATCATCGGTCAGGGCGGAATAGCGCCGCTGGAGGGCATCGAAGGTGAAGTAATAATTGAAATAGCGGTTGTACCCCCTCAGATTCACGTTGGTGATTGCCAGCGCCAGGTCGTTGCGGAACGAATACCCCGATTCATCCCGCAACGCGGCCTGCGGATCAAGATAGAGCGAAAAGTGACCGCCATCCGCCGCGATTTTTTCTGCCAGAGCGCGCAGCTCGCTCAGGCTGCCCAGTTTCCGCTCCAGTTTCAAGGAGATGGGAGGCATGCTGGTAGCGCCGAGCGGTTGCCAGCCGTAGTAGATGACTTCAGGGTTGGGGAGTTGCAAGCCGGCGAGAATCTCGCTCATTTGAGGAAGCGTTGTCATGGAGATGAAGCGGTGCCAGAACAGGACTTTTTCCTTATCGCCGCCCAAAAATTCCAGACGAACGCCGATGTTCGGATTGGAATCGGGACTCTTTCGCAACGCGCCCTTATCCACCAGGTATTGCTGGTAACTGCGCGCCATGCCGACGTAGTCCGCCGCTTCGCCGCTCAAAAAACGGTAATGAACCAGGACATCGAAGTCATTGGGTTGTTTTTGAATGGTGGTTACACCTGCGCCGGAACGGTTGGTCGCCTGAAAGTAACTTTGATTGTAAATGAAAACGTTGTACAGAAAATTGAAATTGGTCAGGATGCCGGCGGGGTGAGCCTGAATCTCCCCGTAAGCCGCGCCCTTTTCCACAATCGAAAGAAAGGCATTTCCTTTCTCGCCATGCACCATACCAAAGACCGGGAAGGAAACCGGATAGGGGCGGTTGACTTGAGGGTCGTAGGGCAATTTGGCAATCATCCCCAGGTCATCGCCGTAGTAACGTCCGTAGAACATGTTCTTGGCTTTGGTTGAATCGGCAAAGCGAATCAAACTGCCCGTGCCATCCGGCAGAAGCATGTAGCCCGGCGTACTCCCGCCGCGCGTGGCGCCCAAAAAGGGATAGAGGTACAGCAGTCCGAGTTTGAAGGCGGGATTTTCCTGACGAATGGAAGCGGCTGGGACTTCGACCCGCACCCCGTCGGCTTCGAGCCGCAGCCGGACCTGGAGGCTGATTCCGGTTTCCTCGAACGTTATCTCCGCCTCGACTCCTGCCTCGATGGGCGTGACCTCCAGGGTATGTTCGGCATTGGCGATGGAGATGCGTTTGCTGATGGCTTTTTCGTCCAGGTATTCGATGCTGATGCCGCTCTGGGCGAAGGCGCGCCAAGATTTGTTGAGGCGGTCGCCCGGCTGGAGTTCGTCAATGCCGGAATGCCAGAGATACCCACTGCGTTTGTCCAACAGTTTGAAGGCGAGGGTGGAGGAATCCACGTAGAGGGCAAAGGTTTCGTTTTCGGCAACGCGCTGATAGGAAGGCGGAATCTCCTGCGGACGAGAGGAAGCGGCATAAGCCCTCGGCGGAGAAAAAAGCCCGATGGGCAAGAGCAGGCAGAGGGTCAGAATGAAGCGGATGAACTGTCGCATGTCAGCCACGCAATCCAACCTCCTGGATGATCGCCAGGACGAATTCATACAATTGATTGAACAGCACAAACAGGATGTAGCCGGTCAACAGGAACAGCGCCATCGTGAACAGGGTCGTCAGGATGTTCCGTATCGTTTCCGAAAGCGAGTAGTTGTGAACCTCCTTGACCATGATGAACAACATCAATCCCGTCCAGAACCACATCAGCTGGGTCGAAAAGTCATAGAGGAAAATCTCGTTGAGGGTCAACAGATTGGAGAGCAGGGCAATCGGCAGGGCAAACAAGGCGTAGGGGAACAGACTGTAGGCGCTGCCGATGATGACGTGCCGCAGGCTGCCCTCGCCGTCGCTGATCGTGGATACCAGATAGTTGGCGGCATTCCACAAGAGAATGGCCAAAATGGCATAGACCACTTCTCTTTCCACCGGGATCCATGCCGGGCTGGGGTAGGGACTGAACGTGAAGCCGGTCAGGTAGAGAGAGAGGATGCGGGCGAGGATTACCCAGGTGTAGAGGAGGATGGCAAAAGCGAGACTGCCGCGCAGGTCTTTTTTGATGTAGTAAAAACTGTCGGCGGGTTGTTTGATGAAGCGGAACATGAAGAGGAAATCGTCCACCAGGCGGATGTCTCGCGCCTGACGCGCCAGGCGCCGCAATGGTTCCAGCCAACCATGCCGTCGCTCCAAGCGGGTAAAGACACCGGAGACGATCCACAAGCCAAAGATAGCCAGGAGCGCGTTGCCCATATCCCGCTGTAACACGGCGTTACGCAACTCCCAAAATGTTTCAGAATAGCCGGCGCGGTCTTCGGCATACCGGTACGACTGAAGTGCACTGGAATAATCCATGTTCTTGTAGTATGCGTCGGCAATGGCTTGATACGCCATGATGAACAACCCGTTATAGGTCAACACTTCCTCGAAGTAGGGCTTGGCTTCCGGGTAGAAACCATCCATGTAGAGGCGCACGCCTTCGTGAACTTTCCTGGCAAACTCGGTGGCGCGGTACACGATGATGGCGTTTTTATCCTTATCCAGCACGTACAACTCGTCTCCTGCGCGCACGATGGCAGTGGGATTGGTCAACATGCCAAGCCGCTGATCGCCCGTATCTTGTGCGCCAAAGACGAAGAGGAGCGTGCCATCCAGATCGTATTCGTAGATCTGCCCGGTCGAGTCCACGGCCACAAGCAGCCCGTCAGCGCTTACGTGAAGGTCGCGGAAGGTGGCGGAGCCGAAAACATTGGAAAGCAGGTTGATGCCTTGAGTGTTGAATTTGCGAAGGCTGCGGTTGGGGCTGGTGCCGGCGGTGACGGTATAGATGAGCGAGCGCCGATCAATGGCAACGTTCGAGGGAGAGGCCGCTTCGACTTTGACGAATTGTTCCAATTGTTCTTTGGTGAGAAACGTGCGCTGTAAAATCATCTTGAGCGACATCTGCGCGCTGTTGGCGCCAAAGTATCCGATGAAATTGCCGTTCGTATTCATCATCACCAGGCCATCTACCGAACCTTCGCTGATGATATAAAGATTCTTGCGCGCGTCCACCGTAATTTTGCGCGGCAGGAACTCGCGCCTTTTTCCAAAGAGCGGCTCGGAGGGTCGCCCGAATTCTTTGAGGAGATTGCCCTCTTTATCCAAAATGACGATGGTATTTTTTCCGGCGTCGGCGATGTAGAACGTCCCGTCTTCGTCCACGAACAAGCCGGTGGGCGATTGCAGAATGCCCTGCCCGAATTCTGCTGTCACCTGAAAATCGTCATCCAGCCTGAGGATGCGCCCGTTGCCGGTGTCGGCGATGTAGAGAAAGCCGTCTGGGGCGAGGAACATTTCCTCGGCTCCCGAGAGAGGCAGGTCAATTTCATCGAGCGGGATATAGGCGTCCTGCGTCGGGTAAAGATGTCCGCCGGGGCCCAAGGCCCAGGTGGTATAAGGCGCGAGCGCATTCGCTTCCGCTCCGAAGCCAGAGAGGAAAATTACAAGAAGCAGGGTGGGCAAAATTTTTTTCATTTCAGCCCCGAATGCGACATGGTGCTCATCACCTGGCTTTGCAGGAAGATGAAAACAACCAGGTTGGGCAGGAACATGATCAGCGCCGCGGCGGCGGCAATCCCCTGCCCGGCAACGGCATTGGCGCCGGTGGCCCCAGTCGTAAGCGTACCAAGATAGAATGCAAAGGTCTTCAGACTCTCGGCGTTGATGTAGAGCGTCGAGGTTTCAGCGTTGTTCCATGCGGCTTGAAAGGTGAGAATGGCAATCGTGGCAATGGCGGGGCGGATCATCGGCAAGACGATGCGCCAGTAAATCTGCAAGTCCGAAGCGCCGTCAATCTGGGCAGCTTCGATGACTTCGTTGGGAATGCTGTCCATGAACTGTTTGAGCAGGAACAATCCAACCGGCATGGCCAGCCCCGGTAGAATATGCACCCAGAAGGTGTCCAACAAGTTCAATCGTTCGATCACCAGAAAACGCGGGATGGTGACGGCAATTGGCACGAACATCAACGCCACAGTGTTGACAGCGAAAAGGGTTTGTTTGAGTCTGAAGCGTTTTTTGGACAGCGCATACGCGGCAGTACTGGAGACCAGAATGGATGCCGCGACCGCAACCAGCGTGATCACAATGCTGTTGAACAGGTAACGGCTGACCGGCACGCCCGAATTGGAGAACTTCGAAAACAAATCGGTGAAGTTTTTGAAGGTGGGATGAATGACGAAAAAACGTGGAGGATAGGCATACAGTTCGTCCGGCGGCTTGAAGGCGCTGGAGACAATGAACACGACGGGCAATAACATGAACACCGCCAGCGGGAGCAGGAGCAGGTAGAACTTGATCTGGCTGACGTGAAAGCCTTGCGGGTTGATGCCCCGGTTGCGCACCCCGGTAAAGCGGCGGAACCAATTTCTCTTCATGGCTGGCTCACTCTTCGCTGGCAAACAGGCGGTTTGAAAGACGGGTAAAGAACAGCACCATCAACAGCAAAACCACCGAAATGGCGGCGGCATACCCCATCTCGTAACGCAGAAATCCATAATCTTCGATGTGATTGACGATCAATTGCCCGGCGTATTGCGGCGTGGGGTTGCTGCCCGAAAGCGTCACGCCGATGGCCCCCGCCTGAAACGTGCCGACGATTGCCATGACCGCCCCAAAGAGCATCTGCGGTTTCATGGAGGGAATGGTGATGTAAAAGATTTCCTGCCAACGGCTGCTCATTCCGTCCAGGGCGGCGGCTTCGTAGAGTTCCGGGTTGATCTCCAGAATACCCGCCAGCATTGCCAGGAAGCCGATGCCCATACTGCTCCACAACGTAACCAGGATCATGATGGTCATCAGATACTGTGGCGATTGCAGCCATTGAATGGGTTCCTGCACAATTCCCAAATTCATCAGGAAACTGTTCAAATACCCGATCTGGTCGCCGCTGAAGAGGGTCTTCCAGACCACTGCCATCGCCACGCCGGAGGTCATGGAGGGGGAATACAAAATCAGCGCAAACAGCGTTCGCGGAATTTTGGGCAGCTGCGCCAGCACCCAGGCCAGCAAAAATGCCAGGGCATACCCACCCGGTCCCACAATCACTGCGAACTCGATGGTGTTGGGCAGGACGTATCGCATGAAGGTATCGTCCTGCGTCAGCAGGTTGATGTAATTGCTCAGACCGATGAAACTCGGGAACTGGATGGTATCGAAAAACGTGAACGAAAGCAAAAACGCCGCCAGCACCGGAACTACGATAAAGACGATAAACAGCAAGGCATAGATGAATAGGAAACCGTAGGCGCTGCCCTCTTTATCGAACCATTTACGGATGGCGATTTTCCCTTCGTATCGAGCGGGCACAGGAAGTGTGCGTGAAGGGTTACTTTGCATTATCCATCCATCCTTTCACGGTCTCGATGGTGGGGATTTTGAATTCCTTTACCCGTTGACCATCCTTCAGGTAGCCGAACTCTTCCATCTTGCGCGCGATTTCACGGTTGATGAGGATGATGGAACGGTCCAGCGCGACGCGGGGGTTGACGCCGTCGAAGACGATGCGATTCCACGCGTTGCTCAGCTCGCGCTCCTGCATGTAACTGCCGGGCAATCTCACCGGCTCTTGCAGCCATTTCCACTGTTCCAGGATGACTGCTCTGTGTTCCCCGGGGATGGGAAGACGGCTGAACGCCTCCAGATTGGCAGAGTTCCATAGATATTCCCGGCCGTAGTTCAAAATCAGCCGTTCCTGAAAATCCACCTGCGTCTCGGTGGACATCCACCACTTCAGGAACTGCCAGGCTTCCTGCGGCTGGTCGGTGTTTTTGAACATGATGCTGGCTTGCGCCGAACCGGTGGCGTAACGGAGTTCTCTACCATCTGGCAGGACGGTGGCCGGGTACAGGTCAATCGTCCACAGGCCGTCAATCTCCGGCGCGGCGGTCATCAATTTGATGTAGTCGGTGAAGTTGGAAATGCCGATCGGCAATGTCCCCTGGCGGAAACTTTCGTAAAAACTGGAGGTCGTCAAGGGCATGCCGTAGACGGTAAAGCTTTCTGCCATGAACTTAACGGCAGCAATGGCTTCTTCACTCTGCAGACCGGTGGCAAAGCCGTCGGCGCTATACAACTTGGCATCGTAGTTGAATAGGTACGGCGCCGTGACCAGGTATCCTTTCAGTCCCGCACCATTTGAAAGGGGCGTGTTGTAGTTCATCCCATACCGCTGGAGTTCGGGCAGAATTTCGATGACTTCGTTCCAGGTATGCGGAACGGGAATGCCCAGCGAGGCCAGAATATCTTTGCGATAAAACGTCACCCAGAAGTCTTGCGTCTCTGGAAGGGCATAAACAGAATCGCTGATGATGTAACTCAGGAGCGCACCCGGCGAATAAATGCGGATAAACGAGTCGAAATCCTCGAAAGAACGCAGATCATAAAGGGCGTTGCGGATGGCAAGCTCATAGGGGATATTGGTGCTGACCCCCAGCGCCACATCCGGCTGGATGCCGGCGGCATTCGCCAGCACCAGTTTGCCTTCATCCGGCATGATGGAGAATTTGACGCGTATCCCCGTCTGCGGCGTAAAGGATTCGTCGGACATAACTTGCAGCAGGTCCACATATTGACGCGGGCGGTTGACCCACACCTCCAGTTCGCCCTCGCCGGCGCCAATAGATTGATAGGGGTCAGGTTGAAAAGAACGCAAGAACCGTTTAGCACCTTCTACCACGGAGCGCGTGAAAGGCGCAGGCGGCGTTTGAATAATCTTCTCTGGCGAATGAACGGTAATTTTATCCAGCGCGAGCGGCTGACTTTGTAACAGAAGTAGGAGCGATCCCAGCAATTGCGCCGCCGAGCCGGAACCTTCCGAGAAGCGATTCATGTACACCGGGATCTTGTCCGGGTCGGCGGCGAGGAAGAGCAGGTTGTCGATTGCCATCTGATACGTGAGCACCTCCGGCGAGGCGAGGCTCCCGGTAATGGAGACCAGCAAGTCCTTGTCGCCGATCAGGTTTTGGGCAATGGCATTCAGGCGATCCTCGATGTCGGGAATGTAATCGGAGATCACCCACTCTTTGTAGGGGTCGCGCTGGTTGCCGGTCAATTTGCGGATTTCGAGGGCAAGGGTGTTAATGTCGAGCAGAGCTTGTTGGATGGTCTCGATGGCGGGCAGGTAGGGGGAGACGGTCGCTTCGATGCCCAATGTGTTCACGCCTTTGCGCAGGAAGAGCAGGTAGGGTGTCTCACCGCCGAGCGGCACATCCACCCAGTCAGCCGAATAGGGGAAGGGGAAGGCGTTCAATTCCTCGAAGGGCACCTCGCCGTTGACGGTGATGCGGCGGAACACGGTGAAATTACTGCGCGTGTTTTGCAGGGCGCGGAAGGTGACCGCGTACATACCATCGGCGGGGACCTCGAACTCATAGTACACAGCGCTGCCGCTCTTGTTCCAACTTTCGCCGCCCAGTGTGTTTAGCAGTAACTTATAGGTATCGTAAGGCGTGACGGTCAAATCGCGGTTGCTGGCGGGACGCACAGCAGTGTCGTTCTTGTAGGTGGGAACTTCGGCTTCCAGGGTAAGGGAAAAGCCGGAGGAAACGGGAGCAGGTTGAAGGTCCAGATATTGAGCATAGGAGGGGAACGGAGTGAAGGTTTGGAGGTAGATACTGCCCAGGTACAGCGCGCCGTCCGTCAAGGTAAAGTCAAAGCGATGTTCTCCGGCGTTCAATTGGATGCGCAGAGGATCGGGCTGACTAAAAGTCACGTCGCGGGCAGGGATTTTTTCCCAGCGCGTCAGGCGTTCCTGGCGGATGAGGGCATCGTTGCCGTAGCGGTCTTTGGGGAAGGTATCGGCGCTGTTGCGGTAGAAGACGGGGAAGAGGACGCGCCGCAAATCGCTGACGGGAAAGCCGCCGTCCACCTGCATTTGACCTTCGGGAGCGGTCAGCGCGGACGGGGAGGCGGCTGCGTCGAACCAGAGCGTGTACTCCCCTGGGGCGGGGATGCGAACGCTGAATTGCAGGCTGTCACCCGCCTGGAGCAGGACGCTCGCTTTGGCATAGCGGCGGGCAGTCTCATCCTGCGCCGGCGGCAGACCGAACGTCTCGGCGGGGATCTCGATGACGGGAGGGGGGGATGTATTGGCGGTGGAGGAAAGCTGCTGCCGCGCCGGCAGAGACACCGCCAATGCCGGGGTGACGGAGAGGAGCATCAGCAGGGCGAACGTCAGTCGGAAGAAGCGGCTTGGGTTCGAGGTCATGCGCCGGGGTTCGATTGGGGCGATATTAATGCCGCACTACAAAAAAAAGGGGGAGCGTTGCAATTGTACAACGCTCCCCCGTGAGAGTGTTACGGATTCAACTCGGCGCGCGCCTCGTCGAGAATCTTGTTAGCAAATTCTTCCAGTTTGGCGGCGTAATCTTCGTATTTGTATTTGCCGTCATTGGCGAAGTTGAACATGTACCACATGTTGACGTCCTTGTCTTCGCCGATGTCAATGCCGGGCTTGCCTTCCCAGCGGGCGTTGATATAACCGGGGACGATCTTCGCCAGTGATTCGAGCAGGCTGTTATCCAGGTTTTCGAGCGCCTGACGCAGACCGGGTTTGTCGCCCACGAAGGACATGTACAGGTCAATCGAATCGGCGTTGACCGAGACGGGCATGCGGGTGGGCACCGCGCCGGCCGCCTGGGCAAGTTCGGCTTCCTTGGCGTAACCTTCTTTGGAGAAGGTCATCCATTTGGCAAAGTCGTAGGCGGCTTCGAGGTTGGGAGCGGTCTTGGAAACAACGATGATGTCCGCGACCATAGCCTGGTTGCCGCCGGGAATACCCATGAAGTCCCAGTTGAAGGTGGCGGGGGCAAAGCCCGGCACCGCCCAGCCGCCATCCCAGCGCACGCCGGATTCTTGGTTGAGGAACAGTTCCCACGGACCCTGCGATTTGAAGTTGGGCTTCTGGTCATCGGTGAGACCCTGCCAGGTGTGCGGCTTCATCTCGCCTGCCTTGGCGACGGCGGCTTTGAAGGCGGCAGAGTTGTAGTTCATGTGCTGGCCATCGAAACTGAACCATTTGAGATTGGCATCCTGTGTGCTGGGATACCAGCCCATGATGAATTCCATCTCATCCAGGCCGAGTTTGCCCTTTTGCACATCGGTCAGGGCAGTGACAGTCGCAAAGAAGTCATCTGCCGAGGTGCCGTACACGGGAGCGTCCAGGTTGGCGGCTTCGAAGAGGTCCTGATTGACGAAGTAACCCATCACAAACTGGGCGGCGGGCAAGCCCAGCGTCTTGCCGTTGTAAGCCACCGCGTCTTTCAAGATCTGCGGCACATCCTGCCAGTCGGGGTCGTTTTCGACGAAGGAGGTCAGGTCTGCCAGCCAGCCGTTCTTGACGTAGAGCGGCGTGCCGTCTGCCATGAAGACATCGGGCAGTTCGCCTTTAGCGGCGTAGTTGGTCAGTTTCTCGTCCCAGCGGCCATCGCCGGACATATCCACAAATTCAATGGTGACGTTGGGGTGCATTTCCATGTAGGCGGCGACCAGTTGACGCTGGAGATTGTTTTCTTCCGGCGTGCCGACATTCCAGTTGGCATAGCGGATGGTGACAGGTTCCATGGCTTCGGTCGGAGCCTCGGTGGGAACGGCCGTCGGCGCTTCGGTGGGCGCTTC
>DYKW01000012.1:2539-5312 GCA_020722405.1 Anaerolinea thermophila | reverse complement strand
GTGGGCGCTTCGGTTGGCGCAGCGGTCGGCGCCTCGGTCGGCGCTTCGGTCGGCGCAGGGGCTGATGTGGGGGTTGCGGGGGCGCAAGCCGCTAATACCAGAGAAATGGCTAGCGCCAGCATTAGAAATTTGACAAAAGTTTTCATCTTCATCTCCTTGTGTTAATTTAGGGTGTGTGAAAGGATCATAAGGGGTCAGGCTACCGTTGGAGAGAGGTATTACTGTCTGTTAGCAGGTGTATCACCTCCTTTACAGGTTAATTTGATTTTCCAAGCACAATGTGAACAACATGCGCCTTGCCATCTCCAAAAACAGGCAGGAGATTTCCATTGAAGGGTTGACCATCCACAACCACCGCTTGGATGCCGCCATTGACGTGACCGGGGTTTTCCACGCTGATTTCGTACACGGCATTCCGAAACCTGCGCGTGACTTTGAACCCGCTCCAGCCCGACGGGATGGCGGGGTCCACCAATAAGCCGTTTTCCTGTGGACGGATGCCCAAAATCCAATGCGTGGCAACGCGGTGCAGCCACTGTGCCGAGCCGGTGTACCAGGTCCAGCCGCCGCGCCCGTAGTATTCCGAGCGCGGACCGTCAATGTTGCCGGGGGTGACGTAGGGTTCTGCTTTGTAGGTTTCGATGTCGGCGCTGCGATTGGGCGGGCAAATGCGGCGGTAGGCTTCGTATGCCAGTTCGGGCTGTCCGAGGGCGGCATACGCCCAAACCGACCAGGTCGCCGCGTGAGTATAGACGCCCCCGTTCTCGCGCAAACCTGGCGCATAACGGGTGACATAACCGATATCCGGACGGGGGTGAGTGAAGGCGGGATAGTTGAGAAGCGTGCCGTAATCCTTGAGCAAATACTTTGTGACTGAGTTCAGCGCGATTTGGGCGCGTTCTGGTTCTGCCGCGCCGCTCATCACCGCCCAGATGTTTGGCATCAGGAAAATTTTGCCTTCTTCATTTTGATTCGAGCCGAGCGGCAACCCATCGTCGGTGGTGGCTTGCAGATACCATTCGCCATCCCAGCCGTAACGATTGAGCGCGTCCTTGAGGCTGGCGCGTACTTCCTCGCATTTGCGGGCAAAGATTTCATCGCCGCGGCGGCGGGCAAGGGGCGCAAAACTCTCCAAAATCATGTAGAGAAATTCCGCCACCCAAAAACTCTCGCCTTTCAACAGAGTCCCCACCGCACTCAAGCCGTCGTTCCAATCGTGGTCTCCCATCAGCGGAACGCCGCGCGGCGAAAAGCGCGAGAAGGAGCGCTCGATGGCGCGTTTGCAGTGCTGATAAAATGGCTCGGCAGGCGCGTTCAGGTAAGGGACGGGCTCGTCGAGAATAGCGTAGTCGGCGGTCTCTTTCAGGTAGGCATCCAGAATGAACGGCAGCCAGAGTAAATCGTCCGAGCAATTGGTGCGCGGACCGCCGCCGCGAATCGTGAACCACCAATGGTACACGTCGCCTTCGATGAATTGCTGGGAAGCATGGAGCAACAACTGCCTGCGGGCATATTCCGTCTCGCTGACGAGGAAAATCTGGCTGTCCTGCAACTGGTCGCGAAAGCCGTATCCCGCCGAAACTTGATAAAAAGCCGATTTGCCCCACAAGCGGCAAGAGATGGCTTGATACTTTGCCCAGATATTCGTCATGAAATTCAGGGCTTCGTCTGGTGTTTCGACGCGTTCCGTGTCAATAAAACGCGCCCAAAAGTCGCGCACGGCCTGAAGCGCCTGCCCGCTTTTCTCCGGCGAGGTGAACTGCTCGATGAGTTCGTGCGCTTCTTCGCGTCCGTCCTCCGCCGCGCCGAGGGTGAAGACGATGGTCTTCGATTCGCCCGCCGAAAGCGCAACCCCAACTTGCAGGGCGGCAATCGCATCGGTGAATCGTCCGGCACGCCCGGCCAGTTTCGGCTCGAGCATGGCTTTGGGACGATCGTCGTTGTTGTAAAGCCCAAGGAAGGATTCTTTGTCGCAATCGAAGGACTTCAACGGTTCGCTTACCGCCATAAAGGCGGTGTAGGGCCAGTCTACGTTATTGTGGCGTCCCTGGTCATCTGGAAATCCCCACAGGCATTTGCGGGCAAAGACCGCACGGTGTTCCAGGTCGGCGGAAGTTTCAATGAACAGTTTGTGAAACTCGCGGTGTTCATCGGGCGCAAAGCCCAGCAGCCATTCGGCATAGGAAGTGACGTCCAGTTGGCGCGTTTCGCGGCTCAGGTTGGTGAGGGTGAGTTGGAAGATTTCCACCGGCGCATCCGCCGCCACGAAGACGGTCAGCATACTTTCGATATCTTCGACCCGATGAGTGAAGCGGGAATATCCCAACCCATGCGCCGCCTCATACTGCTGGTATGGACGCATCACCGGTTTATACGTTGCCGACCAAAAGACCCCTCTTTGCACGTCGCGAATGTAAAAATACTTTCCCCAGTTATCTTTGATGAGGTCCTGGAAGGATCGTGTGAGCCGATTTTGCCCCGCATTGCCTCGCCAGCTATACCCCGAACCCGTCTGTGAAACCATCATGCCATAATCACCATTGCTGATGACGTTTCCCCAGGGGCGCGGCGTGAGAGGCGTAGTGATGATGTACTCTCGCCCATCCTCTGAGAAGTAACCAAACGGGCTTTCGAATTTTTTCTTCATACACGACTCAAGGGATTAAGGCTTTACTTTTACCAAATTTTGGGATAAACTAACGGCTGCCGAGAAGTGAAACGTTTCACTTCTCGAAATTATCGCACACCTGTTTTCGTTTGTCAAGAGAAAAAC
>DYKW01000012.1:0-2439 GCA_020722405.1 Anaerolinea thermophila | reverse complement strand
CTCAAAATGCCGAAGAAACTTTCATCAATCATCTGCTTTCCCAAATGACCTTCGAGGAGAAGGTTGGGCAACTGAACCAGGTCAACCAGAGTCACGACTTGAAACTGTTACAACAGGGGAAAGTCGGCTCGCTCATCAACGCTCCTGGCGCGCTGACCGGACAAGGCTTTTCCGCTTCAAGCGATGCGGAAATCAGCAATCATTTTCAAAAACTGGCGCTTGACTCGCGTCTCAAAATTCCGCTCCTTTTTGGGCGCGATGTGATTCACGGATTCCGCACCGTCTTCCCCATCCCTCTCGCCCAAGCCGCCGCCTTCGACCCCGACCTTGCCCGGCAAGCCGCCTCCGTTGCCGCCCGTGAAGCCACTGCCAGCGGCGTCAAGTGGACCTTTGCGCCCATGCTGGATATCGCCCGCGATCCTCGCTGGGGGCGCGTGGCAGAAGGCAACGGCGAAGACCCCTTCCTCGGGGCGCAGATGGCGCGCGCCGTCGTGCAGGGCTTTCAAGGGGAAGATATGTCTGCCCCCGATAAACTGGTCGCCTGCGCCAAACACTACGTCGGTTACGGCGCGGCGGAAGGCGGGCGCGATTACGAAAACGGCGAAATCTCCGAAGCGACCCTGCGCGATGTCTATCTTCCCCCCTTCCATGCCGCAGTCGAGGCAGGTGCCGGCACGCTCATGTCTGCTTTCATTGACCTGAACGGCATCCCCGCCACCGCCAACCGCCGCTTGTTGACAGACGTGCTGCGCGGCGAGTGGGGCTTCGATGGCTTCGTCGTCTCCGATTGGGAATCCATCCGGGAACTCATCCAGCATGGCATTGCCGAAGATGACGCCCACGCCGCCCGCATTGCCTTGCACGCCGGGCTGGATATGGACATGGTCAGCGGCGTGTACCTGAATACGCTAGGGGAAAGCCTGCGGCAGGGAAAAATCCCCATGCAGGAAATTGACGAAGCCGTCCGCCGCGTTTTGCGGATCAAACACCGCGCCGGCCTCTTCGACCAACCCTTCACCGACCCGCAGCGCGCGACCCGTGACCTGCTTGCCCCCGAAGCGCGTCTCCTTGCCCGACAATTTGCCCGCCAGAGCATGGTCCTGCTCAAGAACGACAGCGACCTTCTCCCCCTCCAGGGATTTCGCCGCATTCTGGTCGCCGGTCCGTTCGTTCATGCCCGCGCCGAACTCTTCGGCACCTGGACGCCTGACGGGCACGCGGAAGACGCCACCCCGCTCGATGAGGCGCTGCGTCAAACCGCTCCGAAAGATGTGGAATTATGGTTCGCCGAAACCACTGACCTGGCACTGCATCTGGCGCATCAAGTGGATGCGGTAGCGCTCGTGCTTGGCGAACATCCGACACGCTCCGGCGAAAACTGCAACGTCAGCGACTTGGGGCTGCCGCCCGGTCAGGCGGAGTTTGTGCAGGCAATGGCGGCGCTGGGCAAGCCGCTTGTCCTGGTCGTCTTTGCCGGGCGTCCTTTGGCGATTACCCATCAGGCCAAATTGGCAGATGCGGTTCTGTATGCCTGGCATCCTGGCATCGAGGGCGGCGCGGCGTTGGGAGAAATTTTATTTGGTCATGAATCGCCATCCGGGCGTCTTCCCATTACCTTTCCGCGCGCCACCGGGCAAGTGCCCATTTACTACAATCGGAAAAATTCCGGGCGTCCCGTACACCCCGAAGGGCAATTCAAGACACGCTACCTTGACCTGCCGCCCTCGCCGCTATTCCCCTTTGGCTACGGGCTAACCTACACCCAGTTCGGGTACGCCAACTTGAAACTGAGCAATGGCACCCTGCGCGGCACGCTGGAGATTAGCGCTGAGATTACGAACATCGGCGCTCGCTCTGGGACGGAAGTCGTTCAACTCTATGTGCGCGACCTGGTTGGTTCCCTCACGCGTCCCATCCGTGAGTTGAAAGGCTTCCAACGTGTGACGCTCAACCCCGGCGAAACCCGCCGCGTCACTTTCGCCCTGCGGGAAGAAGACTTAGCCTTCACCCGCGCCGATGGCACATTGGGAATCGAACCCGGAAATTTTCATGTCTGGATCGCGCCGGATAGTCAGCGCGGCTTGCGCGGAGAATTTCGGCTGTAGTATCTGTTTACCGCAGAGCCCGCGGAGAACGCAAAGAATCTGGAAAGTCATTCACCACCCGGCGAATGCCACCCTTCAGGCCCCTGACATTGCAGTTGATCAGCAAGCCCACCTTGCAGCCAGAAAGCTCAGGTAGGAAAGCAACTGAGCCTGATGAATCGGCATCACCTCGACAATGACCGCTTCTTCGTCGAAAGTTCCTTTCACGGGGGAATGTCCACTCTGGAAAAAGCACAGGTTTGTTTCTACCGTAAGGGTTCCTGATGCTCGGACGGGAGGTGACAGGAGATCTCCCGGCCGGTCCAATCGCAGTAGCCAAGCCTGCTAGGCGCCT
>DYKW01000183.1 GCA_020722405.1 Anaerolinea thermophila | reverse complement strand
AACCTTTGCAAATTTGTTGAAAATAGAACGCAAAGACGCCAGGGCGCAAAGAAAAAGCCGTTTTAGTCGAGTAGTCGCGTAGTCGTTTCGTCGGGTAGTCGGGCATTTTGCATTTTGCATTCTGCATTCTGCATTTGTTTGCTGACGGTTGACGCCTACTCACCTGCCTTTGCGTCTTTGCGACTTTGCGTTAAACATGGCCTCACACTATACAACTCAGAAAAAAGGAAGTAAATTTTGGACAACCCCTTGGGGTCTTTACGGTCGAAAATGTCAGGACGTCTCAGATTCTTGAGATGAACATCATAATTTGAGTTACAATAAGGTTTATGTTCTCGATGAAAGTTCGACTCTTCCTTTTCAAATGGGCGCTGGGGGGCGCATTTTTGGTTTTGGGCTTTCTAACGGGTTGTAACATGCCTGGCCCAGCGCAAAACGCCTTGGTTATCAGCCAAACGCAAATTGCAGCGCAGGCTACTTTGCAGGCGCAAGCCATCCAGGAGTCGGCCGCTATGACGCAGCAGGCACTGGCTGTGCAGGCCACGGCGTTGAGTGAGCAGGCGGCGCAAAATGTGCAAGTAGCCACGCAGGCAGCCTATTTGACGCAAGTATCCCTTTACGTGCAGCAAACACTGGTGGCGCAAGTTGCCGGCGGAACGCCGGTCCCGCCAACGAGCGTGCCGCCTGCCGAAACGCCTACGCCGGTGGTAGATGGGCCCAGTCCCACGCCCTTGCCGACGGTTGCATCGCCCCCGTTGGAAGAGCGCATGAGGGCAGCCAAAATCCTGCTGTATGAAAATATCGTGCGGGATGTCCTGCCGCGTTACGTCAAAGAAGCTCTTGATCAGGGAGGCTACACCTACGTGGATGCCGGTGACGCTTCCGGTTACTTCAAAGCGCAATTACTCTCCGGTACGCAATGGGACCTGGTTATCGCCGCCATGGAGTCGCGCCAGGTGGCGCAGGGGGAATTTTGGGGCTATCTGAATGCGCAATTGGACCAGGGTACAGCGGTGATTATCGAGACCTGGAATCTGGATGACATTGGCGGAAATAGCGCCGCACCCATTTTGGAACGTTGTGGGACGATGGTGCAAAGCGATTGGCACAGCCCGCCGCTCAATGCCCGCGTCCTGTGGTGGCTCGTGCCGCAAAGCCCTATTTTCCATCAGCCGAATGACGGTTTTACCCTGATTTCCCCGGATGTTCACTGGTCTGATGATGTGGGGGATCTGTTGATGCTAACCGCCGATAGCAATGCCTTGCTTCTGGCGGGGATTTCGGCCAATAGTCCCCGAAAAGCCGGTACGCTCGTCTCGTGCATGGATGGGCAATTATTGCTGCAAACGTTCTCCACCCATGACTACCGCCATGATGATGTCGTGGCCCTGTGGCAAAATTACATTTATAACACGTTGAAGGCGCATTTTGAATCTTTGCCGGTTGGACGGTAAAAGCGGCTTTTGGACAACGAAGGAGCGCCATCTGTGAGGATGGCGCTCCTTTTGCTTTAGAATCTCTTCGAAAGATACCTTTGCGACGGGCTGGAAAGCCCACTCTACACCTGTTGCTGTGTCATTGCAAAACCCGTGGCTTAGGGTACGTCGTATGTGGAGATCACGTAGTCCAGCGTATCCAAATAGACATCCTCGTAGGGGTTATCGTACATCACGGTGAACAGCAAGAAGGTTGTCCCACGGCTCTCAAAGAAAGAGATGCCGGTGTAATCTCCGCCAGGGGAGTTCCAGGTTAGGCGTTCGCTGCCATCCGGTTGCACCTTATCGCCGGTAATTTTGATATCGTCAGCGTAGAAACTCTTCAGCAGCGACAGCGCAAAAGCGCCGGCATCAGATTTAGAAACCGCTGTCCCGTCATCGTAGGTGATATTTTGAATCACAGCGTGTTCATCGGGAGAGTAGAAGGTGTCTACAATGGTGGTGTTGTTGCTGCTTTGCTCGTACCGCCAGGGAGTGGGTAGTTTGATGGTAAAAAGGTCATTTGGACCGGTGAAGTCCCACACCCAGTTGTAGACATCGGTATCGGCGGCCTTGCTGGAATCTACGGTGATGCCGTTGAAAAAGGCACTGAATTGGTCCACGTAACTATCGTAAGCATCTGCGTTGACCCAAAAATCTACGGCATACACGATTTGCCCTTTTTGATCGTAGAAAGTCTCTATTGTTTGTGGCACATTGTCGAAATCCAGCGTCTTCGCGACATAGGCCAGTTTTTTCTCCTCGTTATACTGGATATCCGTTTGTTGATAATTTTTATAGGTGGCGAAGAAATTGGCCTCGCGCGCTTCTACAAAACGTTGGAAGGAGGTGTAATCCAATTCAACGCCCGTGTTGGTGGCTTGTAAGTAGATAAAGCCATCTCCACCGCCAGCCGGTTCGGCAAAAGAGACCGCCCCTGTGCTTTCATTCGCCTCCCAGCCGGTGGGCGCGTAGACTTCATATACGCCATCAGCATAGGATGAAGTGGCGCTGTCCAGTTCAAAAGCGGCGGGAGGTGGTGGGGGCTGGGTGGGAGGATTCTCTGCCGCGGTGGTGGCCGTGGGGGGGATGGATGTGGCTGTGGGGGGGATGGATGTGGCTGTGGGAGCCGGCAAAGTGTCTGTAGGCGGCGGAGGTTGGGTGGGTTCTAGTGTGGGGGTTGGTGCTGGTGCACTGCTAAAACTGCACGCCATGCCTACGGCTAAAATGAAAGCAACCAGCAAGAAGAGCGGACGAAAGGTACGAAAGATCATTGGAATCCTCCTTATGGTGAAAAATGATTTGCGGCAGAAGGTGCTTGATGCACGGTAATTCTTCGCCGCGACAATACAAATATTATACAGTTTTTTTTGGCTGTTTGCCAGTATCATCTCGATAATT
>DYKW01000182.1 GCA_020722405.1 Anaerolinea thermophila | reverse complement strand
CATTATTTGTAAATGCACGCGTGCATAGCGCGGTCTCCAGCCGCAACTAGATGTACCGCCGACCTGCAAAGTGCCACGAAGTGATATGGTCGGCTCTACCAAGCGGAGCCTGGCAATCCGATGAGTACATTACAAAATCTCACGATCGCGATAGTTGCTTACGCGTAATACTATATTGGGTTCACCAATCAGTATACCAAATACCGACCAAGGGCGCAAATGCCGCACTTGATTTTACAGCACTTTGCATTGCTGACAACTTTTGCTGTAGTGCTATTTTTGCATAATACGGTTTTCGCAAATCATCCCCTCTTTTCGTGACCGTTACACAACCTGATATGTTTGTGCAAGTTTACGAGCTTCCGTTGCGCTTTCAGTTTGTAAAATTTTCTGTGCCAATTCACGTACTTTGGGAACTTCAACATCCCGAACAACAGCTTTAATACGCGGAATACCGCCAGAGTTCAAACTCAATTCATCCACTCCCAACCCAATCAAGGTGGGTACCGCTAATGGGTCACCGCCCAGTTCGCCACACACGCCTACCCACTTTCCTTCGGCATGTGCGGCATCTACCACTTCACGAATCAAGCGTAATACGGCAGGATGAAACGCATCCGACATATCAGCCAGTAAGGGATTGCCACGCTCTGCCGCAAGAGTATATTGGGTCAGATCGTTAGTACCGATACTAAAGAAATCCACTTCACGTGCCAAGGCGTGACCAATTAATGCAGCAGAGGGAGTTTCAACCATAATTCCTGTCTCAATCGGCCAAACATGAGGCAATTTTTCGTCGGTAAGTTGCTGATGCGCCTTCTCTAACCATTTACGTGCCAGACGGATTTCGCTCACATTGGCAATCATTGGGAACATAACACGGAACTTATGTCCCACAGCGGCGCGCAGGATGGCACGCAGTTGTTGCAAAAACAGGTCCGGATTTTGCAAACTCATACGAATAGCACGTACACCCAAAAATGGATTTGGCTCTGGTGGAAGTTTGATATACGGCACTTCTTTATCCCCGCCGATATCTAAAGTGCGGACCGTTACCGGACGATCACCCATCACTTCCCCTATCTCTAACAACGCATTCAATTGTTCGTTTTCGTTTGGCGGAGTCTCACGTGTCAAAAAGAGAAACTCGGTACGCAACAAACCAATGCCTTCCGCCCCATTTTTAATCGCGTTATGAGCATCTCTTACGTTGCCGACATTAGCAAAAACTTCTATGCGGTGACTATCGCGCGTTTTAGCCAGTGTAACACTATCTTGCATCAGCTTTTGACGTGAGGCAATCCATGTTTCGCGGCATATTCTCAAATCATCCTGAATTTCTTTGGTTGGGCCAAGCCATACTATTCCATTGAAACCGTCTAACCCAATCAGCGAACCTAATGGTGCATGTGCAAATTCAATACTAACTGACGATACTGCCGGGATACCCAACGCACGCGCCAGAATAGCACTGTGCGAAGTTGGCCCGCCGCCGACGGTCATAATTCCCAGAATAGATCCCATGTCAAGTTGGGCAGTTTCGGTTGGAGTTATATCCTGCGCAAATAAGATGACCGGTTCTTTAAAAGTAATTTTCTCAGTAGATGTCTTTCCTGCTAAAGCAAAGAGCACCTGGTTTTGCACATCTTCCACGTCCACGGCACGCTTTTGAAGATAATCATCTTCTAAACCTCGATACAAATCGGCCACCTGTTGCGTGGCGTTACGCCAGGCGAGCGCGGCATTTTGGCGATTCGTGTAAATGTTTTGATTCACATGCGCAAGCAGGTCAGGGTCCTGCAATATCAGGAGATGAGCCTCAAATATAGCGGCTTCGGCATCGCCAATGGATTTTTTCAACTGTATGGATTGTTGACGAATATTATTCCGCACTGCATCCAGCGCACGTTCCAGTCGTTGTGCTTCTTCGTCGGGATGCTGGGCGGGTTCCATCGATATTGACGGTAATTGCGGCTGATAGCGGTACAACGGCCCCAGCGCTATGCCTTCAGAAATGGGGACTGCGCGAAAGCCTCCGGCTGGAGCAGAAATGGTCTCAGTTTGGGAGACTCCCGACATAACCGGAACAATCTCAGGGACGACCGACTCGCCGAAGTTCTCATCTACCAGATTTTTCAGAGCAGATAACACCGCATCCGCTTCGGGACCTGTCGCACTCAATTGAATCTGATGATTCTCCACCGCGCCCAGGGTTGCAATCGCGTTAAGGCTGCAAGCAGATGCAGGACCTTTTCCGTTCGTCAAATTCATGACATGCACATTAGCGTTGAAGCGCGAGGCGGTTTGCACAAAACGAGCCGCAGGGCGTGCATGTAAGCCATGCGGGTTATGCAGCGTGAGGACAATCTGTTGAGCCGCTTCATCAAGGGGAACAAGTGCCTCTATCGGCGGTATATCTGGCATCTCATCGTGGAGATGTTTCTGCTTGGGGAGTAAGGCATACTCCGATTCACGACAAACCGTCTGGATGTCACTGCCTAAGCCAATCTGCACACCTGCGGCAATACTACCTTCCACAATGGGGGCCGCACAAAAGCGAATACGCTCTCTCATTTCAGAGGACAACAGTTCAAGCGCCATTTGCGCGCTCAACACTGCGCTGCCAAGATCCATCATCACCACCACACCACTTGGTGAATAGACCGATTCAATGGCTTCTTTAATCTCGACCGCATCTGTGCCAAGTTCTTTGCGGTCATCGCCCACACCGCCCGAGACAGCAATGGGAATCTCTACAGGCGTAACCTGCTGTACAAGATGCGACAATGCATTCGCCAGTTGGCGGCTATGCGAGACAATCACAAGGCCAATCATAGACCACCTGCCGATGCTATCACTCGCGCAAGCCAGGTCCCATACGCAATAGTTGCA
>DYKW01000011.1 GCA_020722405.1 Anaerolinea thermophila | reverse complement strand
GCGTCTTAGCGTTAAAATAGCAAACCACTACCCCGAATTATTGAGATGATACGAACTATCCAACTATCGAACTACCCAACTAAATGAAATCGGCTCAACCCTCCTTGTCATCTATGCGCATTTAAGGTACTATCAAAACATGCTCAAACGTATATTCTCCCAAGTCATCATCGTTTTCCTGGTAGGCATAGTGATTGCCACCTTATTCACCGCGCTGACATCGCAAACTTTGTTCGGCAGCGAAGCCATTCCCATGCCGTATGCGCTCCCCACCGGAGAAAGTAGCACTCAAACTACCGGCAACACATCGCCATCCCGCCCACATATCGGCATTGTCTCTGGACACTGGGGCAACGATTCAGGCGCAGTATGCCCCGATGGACTGACCGAAGCGGAGATCAACCTCAGTGTAGCCACGCTTGTACAGCAGCGTCTGGCAGAACAAGATATCAACGTAGACTTGCTCAAAGAGTTCGATCCCCAGTTGGACGGATACCAGGCACAGGCATTGCTCTCCATTCACGCTGATTCATGCACCTATATCAACGACCTGGCAACCGGCTACAAAGTAGCCCCCTCCTTGGCCGGCACCCAGCCGGAGCGTGCCACGCGTTTGGTCGCCTGCATTCGCGACCGCTACGCCGCCGTCACAGGGCTGCCCTATCACAACAGCATCACCCCGGATATGACCAGTTACCATGCCTTCAACGAAATTTCACCCAACACACCCGCGGCTATCATCGAAACAGGATTTATGAATCTGGACCGTGAAATTTTGACCCAACACCCAGAAGTCATTGCACAGGGCATTGTCAACGGTCTGTTATGTTATTTGTACAACGAAAACATTCCCAACCCTTGATATGAGTACTTCAATCGCCTACCGAGAGGCAATACGTCAAGCAGTAGCAGCCCTGCAACGCGGTGAGCGCACGTTGGCGCGTCGGTGGGCAACACGGGCAATCGAATTAGAGCCACAATCGGAAGAAGGCTGGCTATTGCTGGCCGCAGTGGGCAGCCCGCGGGCCAGTGTGTCTTACCTAAACCGCGCCTTGCGGATCAACCCGCACAGCCAACGTGCCCACCGCGGACTGGCCTGGGCAGTGCAACGCTTGCCCAAAGAAACGCCCACACCCCAATCCCCCTCACAGCCACCGCCAAGGGCAACCGTCACAGCCCGCGCCATCCCATTGCCAGAGCCCCGCCCACAACGGCGCATCTGGGCGTCCCTCGTAGTGGCCTTGCTGGCCGTGCTGATGTTGTGGACCGTGCGCCCACTGTTACCGGCCGCCTTGAAAGCCGGTGAGCCAATGGCACATGCCCTGGCACAGGTCTTTGCCAGCCCAACCCCAACGCCAACCGCCACCCCCACGCTCACCCCAACCGCGACGGCGACTTTTACCCCCACACCTACCTTTACCGCTACAGCAACCCCTACGGCTACGGCAACATCCACCCCAACCGATACCCCCACAGAAACGCCCACGCCACTTCCCACAGCCACCTTCACACCACTTCCCACCACAGCCCCGCCTACCAACACCCCCGTACCACAAGTACAATTACCACCAAACGTAGAAAAAGGGGAATGCTGGATTGATGTTGACCTGACCAATCAGCGCACCTACGCCTACGAAGGCAAAAAACTCATCCACGCCTTCGTCGTCTCCACCGGCGTATGGCAACACCCCACCGTGACCGGACAATACCACATTTACGTGAAGTACGTGGCCGCCGACATGGCCGGGCCGGGCTACTACCTGCCCAACGTGCCCTACGTGATGTATTTCTACCGCGGCTATGGGCTGCACGGCACCTACTGGCACAACAACTTTGGCGTCCCCATGAGCCACGGCTGCGTCAACCTGACGATTGACGACGCACATTGGCTGTTCGACTGGGCCTCTGTCGGCACATTGGTCAACATTCACTACTGATTTCTCCCACAGTCTCATGCTTACGCGCCGCGAAGTTCTCAAACTCGGATTGCTCGGCCTGGGTGGATTGGCCTTGCGCCCTTACGCCACATTATTCGATTTAAGCACCCCGCCCCCACCGGAATACGATGGGCAACAGGGACGCGTACTGGCCGGTAACATCCAAGTACACCTGCAACCCAATTTCGACAGTGAGAAAGTGCGTACCTACTGGCGCGACACTGTCTTACCCATCACCGGGGCAACGATTGGCGATGAGGAGCCGCCCTACAACCGCGTGTGGTACCGCATTGGTACAGAGGGCTATGCCCACTCCGGGAACATTCAGCCGGTGCGCACCGTGCTCAATGAGCCTGTAGCCGCGCTACCGGCCGAGGGTGCGCTGGTAGAAGTCACCGTACCCTACACCGAAGCGCGCTGGGGCGCCGGTGAAAGCAGCAGTATCGCCTACCGCCTATACTACGAAACCACCCATTGGACGGATAAAATCGTCCATGACCCGCGCGGCGAGGCCTGGTATCGTCTGTTGGAGGACAAATGGGCATTACACTACTACGTCCCGGCGCGGCACGTGCGCGTCATTCCGGCCAATGAACTCGCCCCTCTCTCGCCCCACGTGCCCAACAAACACAAACGCATCGAAGTACGCTTAGGAGAACAACTGGTGATCGCCTACGAATACGACCGTCCGGTCTTTATGGCACGGGCTGCCACCGGCGCAATCTTTAGCAACGGCAATTTTAGCACGCCCATCGGCCGGCACTACACCTACCACAAGCGCCCTTTCCGCCACATGGCAGCCGGAGAAATCGGCTCCAACGGCTACGACTTACCCGGCGTCCCCTGGGTTTGCTACATCACCGAAAGCGGCATCGCCTTCCACGGCACCTACTGGCACAACGACTATGGCCTTCCACGCAGCCACGGCTGTATCAACCTGACACCCCAGGCCTCCAAATGGATTTACCGCTGGAGCATACCCACCGTGCCGCCGGGAGAACAACGTCTCGTAGCCGAGAGCGGTACGCGCGTGGATGTCTTCTGAAAGAAAATGTACACCTTTCGGATGTTTGAATGCACGCGCCCGGAATGTGGATTCCGCTTCCCGGCGGAAACAAACGACCCCGCAGCGGGTTGCTGTCCCCGTTGTGGCGCGCCAACCCGAGGGGAGGCCGCGTTCCCCGCGCGTCCCCCACAGGTGACCACCCCCCCAGAAGTAAACCTGCACCTTGAGGCCCTGCTAGACAACCTACGCAGTGCCTGGAACGTGGGCAGCATCTTCCGCATTGCCGATGGGGCGGGCGTCAAACGCCTGCACCTATGCGGCACTACGCCCCCCGGAGACCATCCACGCGTCCCGAAGACAGCCCTGGGGGCCGAGAAAACCATTGGGTGGCGGCACCACCCGAACGGTCCGTCTGTTGCCCGCGAACTCCAAGGGGCCGGGTACCATCTGTGGGCTTTGGAAACCTCCGCGGGGGCCGAGCCACTCTTCGATCTTCTTCCAATGAGCGAGCAATCGCCCCTGGTTTTGGTCATCGGCAACGAGCGTGCCGGCATAGACCCGGAAATCCTGGCACTTTGTGAACGTTGCGTGTCGCTGCCCATGCTGGGCATCAAGGAATCGTTCAATGTGGCGGTGGCGTTTGGCATAGCGGCTTATGCCATGTTGCACACCCGTTAGAAATGAATAAATTTTTTCTGATACAGGGGAAAATGCACGCAAGAGATGGTAAACTTTAATCGGAGTGCAAGAAAAAAAATGGCCAAAGCAATGTTTCAAGGTTTAATCGTAGATGAATTCGATCAACCGGTTGAGGTCGCTTATGTGGGCACCGAACCGTGTTATGTGGTGAACGATGCCGGCTTCCGGCGCCACATTCCTTCGGAAAGTGTGGATCGGCAGGTATTGCAAATTATGGCAGATAGCATTGCCGGACACGAAGACATACTCGCTGAAATGGCAATGCAACAATTAGGTCAAGAGGATATCTTTTCTAAAGCAATTATCGAAAACCAGTTACTCAATTTAAAAGACACGTTGCCCAAATTACTGGAGGTTGGGTTGCCGGAAGAGGTAGCCGCTTATTTGGGCATGATGGGGTTCCGGGTGCGTATCGACGTACATGGTGAAGTCTTAGAAGTCGAACAACCCGGTAGCATCGCCCCCGATGATGAGTGAGATAACGAGTGAACTATGCCTGGACACGTGATTGACGTTACCGACAGCAGTTTCGATTATGAAGTGATTGCCTACTCCCAGCAAGAGACGCTGGTGGTGGTGCATTTTTGGGCTCCCTGGTGCATCCCTTGCCGGGTGGTAGACAACGTGTTGCGCGAAATGGCCGAAGAATACCGTGGGCTATTTCGCCTGGCGCGCGTCAACGTGGATGAAAACCAAAAGTTAACACGCCGCTTTCAGGTACAGAGCATTCCAGCACTGCGCGCCTTTCACCTGGGGCAAAATATCGCCCGTTTGAGCGGCAACTTGAACGAAACGCAAGTGCGTGCCTTCATGCAAAGCATCCTCCCCGATACCTCACAGTTGTTACTAGAAAAAGGGTTTAGCCTGTTGCGGTTGCACGAGGCGAAGGGCGCTGAGCAGACCTTCGCAGAATACTTATCCACGCACCCAGGCTACCCGGCAGCGTTGTTAGGATATGGAGAGAGCCTGTTATGGCAGGGACGCGGCAAAGACGCACTGGCGGTTTTGCACAGCGTGCCAGAAGACAGCCCGGGCTCCCCACGCGCCAAGGCATTGCTACCGATGGCCGAGGCACTCACGCAACTGCGGTTTGCCGGCCCGCCAGAAGAAAATACCCCTCTGGAAGCCGCCTGGTGGCGGGCGGTTAGCCTTGTAGAACGAGGCAACTTCCCTGCAGCCCTGGACGGGTTGTTGGATATTCTGCGCGCCGAGAAAACCTTTGGCAACGGGAAAGCCCGTGCCCTGGTGTTGAGCATCCTGGAACTGTGGGGTGATGAGGAACCGCTAACGGCGCAATATCGCAAGGAATTGGGGAGCATATTGTTTTCGTAGCCCCCTAACAAAAGATACTACGCTAACCACCGGGTAGACGAAGGCAATGCCTTCGTCTACCCGGCATCTATCTATTAAAGAAAGCCGGCAGCAACCCTACCGGACCAGCATAGCCAGCCGCGATACCGGTCAATCCAAAAATACCGGCACCAATCATAGCCCCCACCCCAATCATGGTGACATCTAACAATTTCTTGCCTCGGCTGAGGCTAACCGTTGTAGTGCCACTTGTGTTGTGAGACACTCACTTACTCCTTCGAGATGATGATACGTCGAAAATGGCGCTTGCCAACCTGCAAAATACCCTCTCCGGGGAACGGCGCATTGGGATCATCCAAAGTTTCACCGTTCAAGCGTACACCATTTTGCTGAATCATGCGGCGGCCTGCACTACGGCTATCCACCATCCCACTGTCCACCAGCACATCCAGTATGCTTTGTCCAGGTTGTACCTGGTACACATCCATTTCCTCAGGCACATCTTTCCTCTGAAAAATTTGGACAAAAGCGGCTTCGGCGGCTTCGGCGGCTTCAGAGCCATAGAAAATACTCACGATCTCTCGCGCCAGGCGCATTTTGGCATCGCGAGGATGAATTTTTCCGGCCGCCAATCCGGCTTCCAGCGCAGATATTTCTTCTGACGTCAGGCGAGTCGAGAGCCGGAAGTACTTCCCCATGGCAAAATCCGGAATGCTCATCAACTTTCCGTACATATCTTCGGACGTGGTAAAAATCGGGACAATGTTGCCGGTGGTTTTGGACATCCGCTGAACGCCATCCGTACCCGGCAAAATATCTACCAGGATGCCAACCAGTGGTTTTTGACCAAAAACTTCCTGCAATTTACGCCCCGCCACGATGATATTGAACAATTGATCGCTCCCCCCCACCTGGACATCGGCTTTCAACATCACGGCGTCATAACCTTGCAGAAGCGGATAAAACGTTTCGTGCAGGAAAATCGGTGAACCTTCCTTTATCCGCTTGGCAAAATTTTCGCGTGCCAGGAATTGCTGCACCGTGAAGTTTTGCCCCAAATAAATCAAATCCACCAGGGTCAATTTCCCCAACCACTCGCTGTTATAGCGGATTTCTGTTTTTTCGGGATCCAACACTCGAAAAGCCTGTTCCGCGAAGGTCTTAGCATTTTCTAACACTTGCTCGTGGGACAAGATGGGGCGCGCCTTGTTCTTGTCGGAGGGGTCTCCCACCAAGGCAGTGTAATCACCGATTAGAAAAATGACGTGGTGCCCTAAATCCTGAAATTGGCGCAATTTTTGCATCGTGATGGTGTGTCCAAGGTGCAAATCTGTTGCGGTAGGGTCGTAACCGCAGTACACCCGTAGCGGGCGGCCTTCGGCTTGTGCCTCGATGAGGCGCTGACGCAGTTCTATGCGCATGGCCTCTTTAAGTTGCTCGTCGCCATATTCTGTACCGCGCATCAGCAAGGTTACTTGTTTTTCGATGTCCAATGTGTGTTGTTCCATGATCGTTTCTCCTCATAAAAAGTGCGCTCCCTGCGGTGGGAGCGCACCCAAAAACCGCAGAAAAGCGCAACGGTTTATTGCCGTTCGTAATAAAAATGTCCATCCGATAGTTGCTTACAAACTTGCAAATCGGCACGGCGTTGGATTTGCGTTATGATGGTATCCGCATCTGGAAAACCAACCTGAGTGGATACAGCAGCACTTCCTGCAGCATGAATATCTGCTAACGTGCGCATCCGAAAATGGGCATCGTCCCCCCAAACATGTACTACCCTTCCCCAAGGAGAGGGTAGAATTTCCATGCGTTGAACCGCTGACCATGGTAAATCAACGGTGCGCAAGCCATTATAGAAAAAGACCCGATGCTCATCCAAGCGCAGCACTGTACGACGATCCATCCAGTTTCCCAAAGAGGCGCCCGCAGCCATCAAGGTCAGCACACCCCAGAAAAGCGGCACAAACAGGGGGACAGTCCCTAAGCGAGAAAGCGCGATCCAGGCCAGTGTTACTGCCAACCATACCAGCCAGGAGACGATTTCCCCACGACGTGCCATCAATACGGGACGGAACTCTTGCTTATCAGCATTCACACCAGAATTATACAATAATTTTTCAAAATCTTTATCTAACACCACAACTTTTTGCGGTAGACTATGGATACTTGCAATTTATCGTATAACGCAATTCATTACACCATTTCATCTCAAACACACTGATAAGCGCATACATGGGAACATCATCTACGCCATCGTTTTCATCTTATGTAGAACATGTCTTGAGGCGTCAAGTGCTCATTCCCTTGGCACTGTTGCTTCTATTGTGTACCCTGGTTGGAAGCCTGTGGAGTATCGGCCACGTACGCGCCCAACAGGAAAAAGAGGCCTTATTCGCTGTAGAACAAATTACCGAATACTTCGATATTGCCACGAACACGCTACACTTTCTCTCCAATGGGCTGACATTGTTGCCATCTTCTAATAAGCAGGAAAGACTGCTGGCGTCAGCACCTACTCTCAACGCAAACCTGAGTGCAATCTACTACCTGAATCCCAATGGAACAACCATTGTTTGGACGGCTTCTGGCCTCCAGGAGAATGAGCCACCTTCATCTCCTGTCTGGTCAAAGAATAAGACACTTTCTGCGCCCTTTCGGTCTGACCTGACAGGCGATCTGTCCGTTTATTTACGCACCGGTGATACCCCACAAACCATTGGCGAATTGAACTTAAGCGGCTTGCAAATCCAACTTGCTGAACTGCTCCAAGACACTCCCGGAGAAGCCATCTACCTGATAAACAGAGACGGCGAGGTATTGGCTTCCTTTGGAGAAGATTTTTCACGGGCAACGTCAACCTTGCAGGCAAGCAAACCCGCAACTCAGGGGGAGGCATCTTCCCCCAAATTGCAGGTTTTGCCCCATACCACGCTCGGAGCAACACGGGTGATAGCAAATCCCCCCTTGAAGCATGGCTGGCACTTAGAAACCACTGTTCCCATTCAAGGCACAGATTGGCTCGTAACACTCGAAACCCCTTTATTATACGCATTGAAAGTGCCACTGATATGGATAGGCCTAGCCCTGATTGTCGCCATCACAAGTGGGCTAAGTATGACCCGGAGCATTCGGAAAGAAGTAACACGAAATATTGTCGTACCCTTCACCATTTTAGGACAACAAGTCGAATCTGTCAGCCAGGGACGATACAACACCACCACTAGCGAACTAACCATCCCACAAACTTTTTATGAGTTATCCCTGTTGATTCGTGGCTTTACCAATATGACAAGTGCCCTGCAGGCGCGCGAAAAGGCGCTGGCAGAAAATAACGCACAGTACCGCTTGTTGATAGAGACCTCACCTGATGGCATTTTCTGGCTTTCACCGCACGGTAAGATCATCTTTTGCAACCCCCAAGCGGCCAAACTATACGGCGAAAGTCAAGCCAACGCCCTGCTAGGGTTGGATATCACAACTTTGATTAAGCAGGAAGATTTCGAACAATTGCAGATGGAAACCCAACGCGCCCACCAGACCGGACGACCGGCAACGATGATGCTGCAAATTAACGATAAAGCCGGCGGACAACATCCTATAGAAGCCAATATTGCGCTTTTACAGGACGAGGAAAATCCTCCACGCGGCTACATCATCATGGCACGTGATATCAGTGAGCGACAAAGGACGCTGGAATTCAACGCCTTTGTTGCAGAAATTACCCAACTGGCTCTGGAAAACACGGATTTTCATGCACTCCTTCAGGAAATTGCCGATCGTTTAAGTGGCTACTTCAAAGCCACAACCTGTTACATCGCGCTATGGGATTCCCAACGCAACTTGACCATTCCAACTGTAGCCTCTGGAATGATGCGTAGTCTGTACCCTACACTGGCTGCTCGCCCCAAAGAAGGCACATTGACAGATGCTACACTCAAGGCGGGGGATGTGCTGGCCATAGAAGATGTGCATCATTCAACGCTAGTGGATCCCCAAATTGCAATCACCATCCCTGAAACGTCCTTCCTGGCCTTGCCATTTCATAGTGGTGAACAAAAAATCGGTGCCGCGCTCATTGGTTTTCAGGAATACCACGTCTTCTCGCCTGATGAAATACAACGCAGCAGAGAAATTGCCCGTCAAATTTCGCTTTCTCTGGCCAAAGTACGTTTGCTAGAATCTGAACGGCGGCGGCGGCAGGAAGCCGAGTACTTGAGCCAGGTTACGGCCACACTAACGGGCAATCTCAACCTGCCTAGTGTGCTCAATAAAATATTGGATGCCCTCGCTGTAGTATTGCCCTATCAACGTGCTACGATTTTCCTGAAAGATGGCAACTTGTTACAAGTGATGGCACACCGCAACGGAGTCATTTCAGAACCACAACAGGCAATTGACGCCCGCAACGATGTGTTATTCAACGTTATCCAAAGCACCCACCACCCCCTCGTACTTCCCGATGCCAGTACGGATAAGAATTTCAAAGGTTGGAACCACACCGCCGATACGCGCGGCTGGATGGGGGTCCCATTGATTGCCAACGATGACATCATTGGCTTCCTTACTCTGGACAGTTTACAACCTGACACTTATGGCACGGAAGAAGCCCGATTAGCACAGACTTTTGCCAATCAAGTTGCAGTAGCCATAGAAAACGCCCGCTTATACCAACAAAAAAATATAGCCCTGGAACGTACCAGCACACTATATCGCATCGTACGTCGTATGATTTCTGCAACGAACCTGCCAGAATTACTACAAATCATCGCCAATGAATTGAACAGTATTTTGGCAGCACATGCATGCTCGGTGTTACTTTTCAACTTGCAAAATATGGAACTGGAACACAGCGCCCATAGCACACTAGGCCACCGTGCTCGTTCCCCAAACATAGAAACCTTGCTGAGCGGTCTGCATGGCGAAATGTTACAGAGCAACATGGCACAAATTGCTACACTGTCCCAAGATGAGCCTATGCCGCCTTTACTTTCGCAAATGTACGGGAGCAGCGTTCCATTACGCTCCGTGATGACAGCACCATTGTACACAGGCAAAGGCATTATCGGCAGCATCATTGTCGCCAACCCAGCGGATAGCCATCCTTATGGGCACGAAGAACTCAAACTATTGACCACCGTTGCCCATCAATCCTCGGTTGCTATCCAAAATCAACGGCTGGTGCTCGATTTACAAAAATCCAACCAAGAATTGACACTCGCCTACGATGCAACCATCGAAGGATGGTCTCGCGCCTTGGAATTGCGCGATAGAGAAACGCAGGGACATACCATGCGGGTAACCGCGCTTACCGTGCGTCTGGCGCAATTTGTGGGGATTGACGGCGACCAATTGATTCACATCCGCCGTGGTGCCCTACTCCATGACATTGGCAAAATTGGCATTCCAGATGCCATCCTGCTCAAACCCGGCCCATTGACCGACGAAGAGTGGGAGATCATGAAGCAACATCCGGTCTATGCCTATGAAATGTTGAGACACATATCTTACCTGCAGCCGGCACTCAACATTCCTTACTGTCACCATGAGCGCTGGGATGGTAGCGGCTACCCACGCGGTTTACGAAGAACTGAAATTCCCATCGAAGCCCGCATCTTTGCGGTGGTAGATGTGTGGGATGCGCTCACCAGTGAACGCCCCTACCGAGACGGTGCCTGGGATATCGAATACACCCTCTCATACCTGCATCAACACAGCGGTACGCTGTTCGACTCACAAATCGTCAACGCCTTCGATCAAATGATTCGATCGGAAATCACATCCCCATTACATTATGATCCGGAGACTACACAAGTCAAATCACCTTGGAATCGGCCACCGGAGGATGATGCAGCCCCCTTGCCTGATTGAAGCATGGTATCACTAACCGGCGAATGGGCAGAACACATTTCATTGTTACATCCGGCGAAAGCCAACAGCAGTCAAATGAGGGTTTGTCGTATCATCTCAATAACTTGGAGTGTCAGAACGTTTTCTACCGCAAAGGCATCGTCGTTTAGTCGGATAGTCGCGTAGTTAGGTAGTTAGGTAGTTAGGTGTCGTCCACGGTCTATCGTCCATTGTCCAACGCTGCACTTTGCATTTTGCATTCGTTCGCTGACGCCTGTCACCTACCTTTGCGTTGAACATGGCTTCCACACTACCCAACCCAGAAAAAAGGGAATAAATTTTGGACAACCCCTTAACACTCTTTTAACCTTTACTTAACGGCCTACTTACCTACACACGCTTAGACGTGCTATACTAAAAATCCAAGCGCTCCTCGCGTTTTCTTATCCACACTCAGAGGTACTTTATGCCCAGACAAAACCTTGACCACAAGATCAAAGATCTGCTTGACCACCTATTGCTATTGGGCAGCATGGTTGAACAAGCCACATTAGACGCCGTCCAAGCACTCAAACAACGTGATCTCGCTGCTGCAAAGAAAATCTATGCCAACGACGAATTGGTCAACATAGAGCGCTTTGCGATTGAAAACGAAACCATGACCATACTGGCCACACAGCAACCAATTGTAGGGCGTGACCTGCGCATTTTCGCTTCGGTATTGGAAGTATGCACAGAATTAGAACGCATGGGTGACTATGCTAAAGGTATCGCCCGCATTGCGCTGATAATGGGCAATCAACCGCCAGTCAAGCCGCTAATTGACATCCCACGCATGGCCTCTATTGCCGTAGAAATGCTACACCAGGCTTTGAGCGCCTTCGTTACCGCGGACGCCGAACAAGCGCGCAGCATTCCTCAACGAGATACCGAGGTAGACTTACTCTACAACCAGGTCAATCGCGAGTTAATCACTTACATGATTGCCGATCCATCCACCATTGACCGCGCCAACTATCTCATGTGGGTTGCGCACAACCTGGAACGTATGGCCGACCGGGTAACAAACTTGTGTGAACGCACAATCTACATTGCAACCGGTGAAATCCGGGAATTGGACGCTACCGACGACGAGTGGATAAAAACACGGCTCGACACATCCCCCGAATCACAAATAACCGATGAAGAAGATTTCGATGACGACGACTAACTCCAAAAAGAAAGTTTTATTCTTATGCACCGGTAATTCCTGCCGCTCGCAAATGTCCGAAGCGATTATCAATGCGAGTTTGGGAGATACCTGGCAGGCTTACAGCGCCGGGACAGAACCTAGCGGCATGATACATCCAAAAACCTTGCAGGTGCTCAAAGAAATCGGTATCTATCACACAGGGTATAGCAAATCCATCGACGAGTATAAAGACTTCGACTTCGATCTGGTTGTGACCGTATGTGATGACGCCGCCGAAACCTGCCCCGTCTGGTTAGGCCGAGGACGCCGGGTGCACAGCGGGTTTCCTGACCCGGCAAAAGCCACCGGCAGCGAAGAAGAGGTTCTAGACGTATTCCGGCAAGTACGTGACGGCATATTAACCCATATTCCGGCATTGCTCGCACAGTGGGAGAAAGCCACCAACGATTGAAACGGCGCAGAAAACGGGGCCATTATCTTTGAACAGGATTTTGAGCGCCCCCTCGAAATCCTGTTTTCTATGGGAGGCTTGCGCCAGCCTTCTCAATAGGGCGCCGGGCCGGGACTTATGGGTGGCGCGGCACCCCAGGGTACGAGGCCACCCAAGGGTACGTCCGTACCCACCTCCCTTATGGGGACGCGAAAAACCCATAGGGTGTCAATTCTATTAGGGAATTCCTGAACATCAGGTGCTTGCATCATCTCAAATACGCACAATTCGGTATTGCCACTTTGGCCTCGTCCAGTTAGAATTAGGCTTGAAAGCCTATGGCATGACATAGGCCAATCTATCATCACCGTTTCAGGGAGTTCCCATTGGCGAATTTCATCACGCTGCTTCGTTTTCCGCTATTATTCGTGTATGTCGCCCTACTATACTGGGGGAACGCCACTGCGCAGTATTGGTGCGTACCCTTTATCCTTGGCATTATCATTCTGGATAGTGTAGATGGGATTATTGCCCGTGCGCTCCATGAGGTCAGTTTACTGGGGAGCGTGCTGGATATTGCCACCGACCGCACGCTGGAAATTATTTTATGGGTAGTTTTTGCACATTTAGGGTTATTACCAATTGTTATCCCGCTCATCGTCATTACACGCGGCACCACTGTAGATGCAGTACGTGCGGTGGGCATGAGCCAAGGCAAAGCAGCCTTCGAACAGGTCAAGCACCCTATCAGCCGTTTCATCGTGGCATCGCGCTTTATGCGCAGTTCTTATGGCGTAGCTAAGGCTACTGCTTTTGCACTGCTAACACTTGACATCGCCATGCAAAGTGCCGGCCACCCCTGGCAGGCCAAGGTACATCTCGTGGCTGTGATTATCTCCTGGTTTGCTATTAGCATGACCGTTATCCGCGGTCTACCGGTGCTTATCGAAGCGTATCCTTTACTGCGTAATTCTTAACGCGATGGACAAAAAGAGCCATCTACAAACCCTCACGAACAGCAAATACGGCGTTGGCTTTGCCCTATACTTGGGACGCACACTACCCGCCGGCGTAGGGTATCGTGTCGCTAACTTGCTAGGCACATTATTTGCGTTACAACGCCGTAGCCTATTAGTACAAACCGTACGCCATAATCAGTTCGTCATCAGTGGCGAGAAACTGCAAGGCAAGGCCTTGGCCGCACGCGTGCGTACCGTCTTTGTACATGCTGCAACTTGCTTATACGACTTTTACCACAACCTGGAAGATAACGAACGATTATTGAAACTTATCGTTGCCAATGAAACCGCTCAAAAGTTGATTGAGGGCAGCCAAGACCCTAATCAGGGTGCCCTGGTGGTCGCGCCGCACGTGAGCAATTTCGACGTGTTGTTGCTGTCTCTTTCTGCGCAGGGCTTGCAAGGGCAAGTGCTCAGTTATGCGAAACCCACCAGCGGGTATAGTATTCAAAATCGTCTGCGTGCCCACTTTGGATTGACGATTACCCCGGCTAATCTTCCAAATATCCAACAAGCCATTGAAAACATGCGCAATGGGGGTTATGTATACACCGCCGTAGATCGGCCGAGCACCAAATACCGTGACCGTCCCTTGCCTTTCTTCGGCCATCCGGCTGCTTTGCCGGCCGGCTACATCAACATGGCACTAGAGGCCAGCGTGCCGATCCTTCCTGTTTGTGCACACGGGATAGCGCCCGGCCGTTATGAGTTGTGGATGGATGAACCACTGCATGTAGAGACTCGGGAAACGCACCAAGAAACGCTGCGGCATAACGCCACCCGCGTGTTGAAACGTTTCGAGCAATTTATTTCTCGCACCCCTGAACAATGGTTAATGTACTATCCGGTTTGGCCAGACCTGCCCCCGCCGCCATGAGCATACTGCCGTGGATAAGTGTTTCGCTATTCCTGGGGGGGCTGGCTTATCGTCTGCCAAGCATCGCCCGGCTGGATGAAATACTGTTCTTGTACCTTCACCGGATGCTTAGCCGCCCCCCATGGCGCGGCCTGTTTCGCACGCTGTGGCCATTAGGCACCACGCCCGTCACGCTGATGGTGCTGTTGGCTCTCACACTGTACAAATGGCACGCGGGGCTGTATGCCGCATTGGGCTACACCTTAGGCGCCAGTCTGGAGCGACTGATAAAGGTCAAACTACGCCGGGCACGTCCTTTTGCACATCTGCTAGATGTAGAGATGCTGCAACCACGCCATCCGCACGATCCATCTTACCCCAGCGGCGATGCGCTGCGCGCCTGGTTTTTGGTGGGCATACTAGCCTACTTTCTGGGCACAATATGGGGAATGCTATCTGGCGGGCTGGCGTTGCTGGTCAGTTTAGGACGCATTGCGTTGGGTGTTCATCATCCACTGGACGTGCTTTCCGGCAGCGGGCTGGGGTTATTTTCAGCCTGGTTCGCGCTTGCACTCTGGTCGGGGTAGCTGTTTTGAAGTACCTGTTTACCGCAGAGCCCGCGGAGAACGCAGAGAATCTGGAAAGTCATTCACCACTCGGCGAGTGCCATCCTTCAGGCAGGGCCCTGACATTGCAGTTGATCAACAAGCTCACCTTGATCTGGTCAAGATTTTCCCGTTCTGTCATCTCAGCGCTCTCTGCGTTCTCGGCAGTAAACAAATACGACCGCAGAATGATTCAAACATCTGCGTAATCTGCGACCATCTGTGGATTGTATCCGCGATCTCACCAGATTCCGGTTTATCAAGCAGGATTCCTACCCTCACCTCAAGCCATGATTTCCCACACCTACCACTGTATTTTCATCCATATTCCTAAGACAGCCGGCAGCAGTATCGAGAAAAAACTAGGGAAAGATATCACCGCAGGCCGTAATTGGCAGGATCATCGCGCCATACGTCATATCGAACCATTAGGCCTGGGGGAATATCGCACTTTGATTCAACACAGTGACTGGGATACACTCTACCGGCGGCTAAAGTATACGTTGCGGGGGAAACCACGTCCCACCCGTTCCCAGTATCAGACCTATTTCAAATTCACCTTTGTTCGCAATCCCTGGGCCCGCGTGTATTCCTGGTATAAAAACGTACTCAAAGATCCCCTTCATCAGCGCGAGTTGGGTGTACGCCCTGATTGTACTTTCCCAGATTTTGTAGAAAATTATCTGGATTGCTGGGCGCTACACGCTCAGTTGGACTGGCTGCATGACCACAAAGGTCGCATCCCGTTGGATTTTATCGGGCGGTATGAAAACTTGAAAGATGATTTTGAGCGGGTTGCCCATCGAATCGGATTAAACGATGCAACGCTCCCCCATCTGGTGCGTAGCGGCGGCGGGCATTACCTGGACGCCTACGATGAACACAGCCGCGAACTGGTTGCGCGGCGCTATGCTGAGGAAATCGCGTATTTTGGGTACACTTTCGAAGGCGGCTAAAAAGACTTTCCCAAAAAGCGGCAAAAAGCAAAGCCGTAGGGGCGCAACAGATCTGCGCTCCTACGGCTTTTGAGTTTCTGCCGGCAACGTGGATGCCACTTTTGCCTTTCAACAAGGGCACGCAACGCACCACCAGGCAAAGGGGAACTCTAGATCACGATATTTACCAAACGGCCGGGAACGTAAATCACTTTGCGGGCTTCTCCGTTGGCCAGGTATTTCTGCACACCTTTTGCCGCCAGCGCAGCAGCCTGAATTTCTTCTTCGCCGGCAGATGCCGGCACGACAATCTTATCCCGCAGTTTGCCGTTGACCTGTACCGGAATTTCGATGCGGTCTTCCTCTGCGGCTTCGGCATCGAACACCGGCCAGGGCTGTTGATGGATGGAATACGGCTTGCCCAGGTGCTCTACCCATATCTCTTCGGTGATGTGCGGCACAACGGGGGACATCATGCGCAGATAGATATCAACCGCTTCCTCCCATTCCGGGGTGCCGCGTGCCCCCTCCCTGGCGGCCTCACTCATCACATTGAGTAGTGCCATCAACGATGAAATAATGGTGTTGAATTGGAAATTCTCAAAATCGTGCGTTACTGATTTCAAAGTTTGATGTACCTTACGGCGCAAGTTAAGCAAAACTTCTTTCGGTGGCTGCCTCGAAGCATCGTCTGGTTCTACCAACAGGTCCCATACCCGGCGCACCCAGCGGGCGGCACCTTCGATACCCTGGCTATCCCAAGGAGCACCCAATTCCCAACGGGCAAAGAACATCAGATAAGTGCGCACGGTATCGGCCCCATATTGCGCCACCAAATCATCTGGGGCGACCACATTGCCGCGGCTCTTGGACATTTTTTCTCGGTCTTCACCCAACACCATCCCCTGGTTGCGCAACTGAATCATCGGCTCTTTGCCTTTGGTAATGCCTAAATCGCGCATGGCTTTGTGGAAAAAGCGCGTGTAAATCAGATGCATGGTCGCGTGCTCGATACCGCCCGTGTAAGTATCTACCGGCATCCAATAATCGTATTCGCGCGGGTCGAAGGGGCCTTTGTCGTAGTGCGGGCTGAGATACCGTAAGTGGTACCACGAAGAGCACATGAAGGTATCCATCGTATCGGTCTCGCGCTCGGCCGGAGCACCACAAACCGGGCAAGTGGTGTGCTTCCAGGTGGGGTGAAGTTTCAGGGGGCTTTCACCCGTCGGACGCCACGCCACATCTTCGGGCAATTCAATCGGCAATTGGTCTTCGGGCACCGGATTCCAACCACATTTCTCACAGTAAATCATCGGGATGGGCGCGCCCCAATAACGCTGGCGGGAAATCAACCAGTCTCGCAGTTTGTAATTAATGGCTTCCTTGCCAATGCCTTTTTCCTCCAGCCAGTCTATCACCGCATGAATACCTGGGTTCTTGCGGCCTTTTTCCTCGGTTACACGGGTACCATTGAATGGGCCACTATTGACCATCACACCTGCGCCGACATAGGCCTCGGTCATCGTCGCACCGTTCAGGGCTGGTTCCCCTTCCGGTTGGATCACGGGAATGATCTCCAAACCATACTTGCGGGCAAAGGCAAAATCGCGCTCATCATGCGCCGGTACAGCCATGATAGCGCCGGTACCGTAGGTCATCAAAACGTAATCGGCAATCCAAATGGGGATTTTAGCCCCATTAACAGGATTGATGGCATAGCCACCGGTAAAAACACCGGTTTTCTCCCGATCGGTCGCCTGCCGGTCAATATCGGATTGGCGGGCCGCCTGGAATTTGTAAGTCTCCACTTGCTCACGCTGTTCTGGGGTGGTGATCTCATCTACCAGGGGATGTTCCGGCGCCAACACCATAAAGGTTGCCCCCCACAGCGTATCAGGGCGAGTGGTGAAGACTTCGATGAGCGCTCCTGTTTCGGTGTGGAAAATCACCGAAGCCCCTTCGCTCTCGCCAATCCAGTTGGTTTGCAGCACCTGGACGCGTTCCGGCCAATCCATTTCCGAAAAATCTAACAGCTCTTCGGCATACTCGGTGGCCTTGAAAAACCATTGCTCCAATTCGCGCTTAACAACCGGCGTACCACAACGCTCACAGTGGCGGTCTTCTCCCCAAACCTGCTCACGTGCCAGCGTAGTGTTGCAACTAGGACACCAATCTACCGGTGATTTCTTGCGATAGGCCAATCCACCTTCATACAGTTTGATAAAGAACCACTGCGTCCAGCGATAATATTCCGGGGCGGCAGAGATGGCTTCACGCTCCCAATCGAACATTGCGCCCATACTTTTCAACTGACCGCGCATGCGTTCGATATTGTTGTAAGTCCATACCTTAGGATGTATGCCATGCTTGATGGCGGCTCCTTCGGCCGGTAGGCCAAAGGCATCGAAACCCATTGGAAACATCACGTTGTAGCCACGCATGCGCATAAAGCGAGCGCGGGCATCGGAAGGCGTCATCGCATACCAGTGTCCAATGTGCAAATCACCGCTCGGATAAGGGAGCATGGTCAGCGCATAATGCTTGGGCTTGTTTTCATCAATAACGGCGCGATACAGTTGGTCTGCTTCCCAGCGCGCCTGCCATTTTTTTTCGATCTCGGAATGATTGTAGGTTGTGCCCATAGTTACCTCGCAGTTCTTTTGCAGTATGGAAAAATAAAAGACCCACCATCCTCTCAGGGACGAAGGGTCTCTCTCCGCGGTACCACCCTGGTTGCCGAAGTTAAGTCTCGGCCACTCTGGGACGCTATAACGGGCGCGTCCGGTGACGGCTACTGAGCATTTCACCGCCACGGTCTGCTTTACGGCGACAGGCGAGTTCAGCATAATGCGCTCTGTAGACGCAATTCCGGGGCTTTCAGCCGCTGGCACCCGGTCTCTGACAGATTGCCTACTACTCCTGCCTTGACCTGTTCGTTATGCACTTGATTGTACGATAAAACCCGGCGAAAAGAAACCGGCCGGGTTTCGAGAGTGGACCTGGAGGGATTCGAACCCTCGACCTCCTCAATGCCATTGAGGCGCGCTCCCAACTGCGCCACAGGCCCTCATTTAGTTCTTGTTTGTATTGCAGAGTCGCATTTTACCGCCACTCAAAGTATTTGTCAACCAGATGGAACGATAAATTTTTACTCGAATTTTTTCAGTGGACCTGGCGGGATTCGAACCCGCGACCTCTTCAGTGCGATTGAAGCGCGCTCCCAACTGCGCTACAGGCCCTTTTTCAACAGCGGGCAAATTGTACTTGCCACACCGTAACCTGTCAAGGTTGAATGGCAAAGTCGATGCTTCCCAAACAGTTCTGATCTGAAAATAGATTTTTATGTCTGGTGGTGAAAATTATTTTTCATGGCGA
>DYKW01000181.1 GCA_020722405.1 Anaerolinea thermophila | reverse complement strand
CCTATAGAGAAGCGAAAAAAGTCCGCCGAGATTCGGCGGATTTTTTTCTGTTCAGATTGTACCAAATTGGCAACTACGAAAACGCAAGGGTTTGATCTGGCAGAAAGGCTTCGCCAAGGTTAGAATATGCACCAGCAAGGATGCCACCTCCGCCCCCTGTGCTGGTTCGTTGCCGGATACAGCCAATGACACCTGAAATATCAGGATTTACTGGTCGACTCGTGATTCACGTCACCTTATACGACGCGCTGAATGATTTTCTACCTCCCAACAGACGCGGACGCCCACAGGTGGTTGCTGCTCCCCAGGGAGAAGCCCCGGCCCTGAAGCACGTCCTGGCCTCCCTGGGGGTGCCGCCTGTAGAGGTAAGCCGCGCCCTGTTGGATGGCGTCCCCGCCCCGCTGACCCAAGGGGTGCCGCCTGATGCCAGGGTGGCAGCCTACCCCTATGAGGTCAGTCCCTGGCCTACGGCAAACGGTGCACCGCGCTTCGTGTTGGACAATCACCTGGGGAAACTGGCTTCCTACCTGCGCATCCTGGGCTTCGACACGCTGTACCGCAACGATTATCAAGACCCCGAACTGGCGCGCCTGGCCGCCGGAGGCCGTATTTTGCTGACGCGCGACCGTCAACTATTGATGCGCAACGCGGTGCGCTACGGCCATTGGCTGCGCAACAAAGCGCCGCGCCGGCAATTGCAAGATGTTTTCGCCTACTTTCAATTAGCGGAATATGTGGCCTTCTTCTCACGCTGCCCACATTGCAACACCCCCTTGCAGACAGTAGAAAAAAGCGCCGTGCTCGAGCGACTGGAACCGCTCACACGGCGCTACTATGACGATTTTCGGTTGTGCCCGAACTGCGGGCAGATATACTGGCAAGGCTCACACTATGAGCGCATGCAAGCATGGTTGCACGAAGTGCTGACGCCCTGACCTACGGTCCGGCTTGCCGTATTTCTTCGTCTACCTCATTGCGGTAAGCATCGAAGTTCTGTGAGAACAAAGATACCAGGCGGTGCGCCTGTGCCTGATAGGCCTGAGGGTCGTGCCAGGTGCGTTCCGGGTGCAGCAAGTCACCCGGGATACCTTCGATGTGCTCCGGTACCTGTAACCCAAAGTAGGGGTCACGGTAAGTAGGCGCATCGTCCAGCTCGCCTTGCAACGCGGCGTTGAGCATACGGCGGGTAAAGGCCAACGGAATACGGTGTCCTACACCATACGCTCCCCCCGTCCAGCCGGTGTTGATCAGCCACACCTTGGCTTGGTGGCGCTCGATTTTTTCTCCCAACAGTTTTGCGTACACCTGAGGATGCAAAGGCATAAACGGCGCCCCAAAGCACGCGCTGAAAACCGGCTGCGGCTCCTTGACACCGCGCTCTGTACCAGCCACTTTCGCGGTATAGCCATTCAGGAAGTGGTACATGGCCTGAGCACGTGTCAGGCGGCTGATGGGCGGCAAAACCCCAAAAGCATCGGCTGTCAGGAAAACGACATGCCGCGGATGTCCCCCCAGCCCATCGCGGGTAGCATTTTCGATATGCGTAATGGGATAACTGGCACGCGTGTTTTCGGTAATCGAGTCGTTATCCAGGTCAATACGACGGTTAGCCGTGTTGTAGATTACGTTTTCCAGGAGGGTGCCAAAACGCCGTGTGGCCTCATAAATTTGCGGTTCCCCTTGAGAGTCAAGGCGAATCACTTTGGCGTAGCAGCCCCCCTCAATGTTGAAAACACCCCGATCACTCCAGCCGTGCTCATCGTCTCCAATCAATGTACGCGCTGGGTCGTTGCTCAAGGTGGTCTTGCCGGTGCCGCTCAAACCAAAGAACAATGCCACATCATCACGGTCTTGGCCATAATTTGCGCTACAGTGCATCGTGAGCACACCTTGACGGGGTAGATAGTAATTAAGCGCCGAAAAAACGCTTTTTTTAACTTCACCGCTGTACTCTGTGCCACCAATCAACGTCACTCTACGGGCTAAATCCAACAGCACAACCGTCTGACTATTGACGCCATCCCGCTCAGGGTCAGCGCGGAAGCGCGGTGCTACTATCACTGTAAATTGGGGCACATGGTGGCGCAATTTTTCGGCCTCGAGTTCGCGGATGAACATATTGCGGGCAAACAGGTTATGCCAGGCATACTGCGTAATCACCCGAATGGGCATCCGATAGCGTGGATCGGCGCCTGCATAGCCATCGAAGACGAACAAATCCTGGTTTTGAAGAAAAGCCAGCATCTTCTTACGCAGATTTTCGAAAGTTTCTCGGCTCATGGACTGGTTGACCACCCCCCACCAGATATCATCGGAAACTTGCGGGTCGTTTACCAGAAATTTGTCCTTAGGGGAACGCCCGGTGTGGTCACCAGTACGCACGACCATAGGCCCCAGGTGAACCAACACGCCTTCATGCCGTCGGATGGCGGCTTCGTACAACATGGGCGTACTCAAGTTCCAATATACTTTACCCGGATTCACAATGCCGTTGTTTTCCAGGCCATACTCACTGATATAAGCGCCAAAATCGGTCATGCAAATGCCTCCTTGGGTAGTCGGATAGTCGGGTAGTCAGGCATTTTGCATTTTGCATTTTGCATTTCGTAGTCGGGTGGCTCGCTGAATGCTGACACCTGTCCACTGTCCGCTGACGCCTGTCACCTGACACCTGCCTTTGCGTCTTTGCGACTTTGCGTTAAGCGTTGGGCGTACCCCAAAACCTTTAGAAAAGACGGCAAATAGACACAAAAGGTATCATCTCAAAAAGAAGGGGAAACGTCCCGAAGGTTTCCTCGAAAAGCCTAGTTGAGCCGCTCAAACCTTCACCCTGCGGGTACTTCGCGGGACGGTGTGCCGCCCTCCCCAAGTTATTGAGAAGTCGCCATGAAAAATAATTTTCACCACCAGACATG
>DYKW01000180.1 GCA_020722405.1 Anaerolinea thermophila | reverse complement strand
GGTCGCAAACGTTACACGATTTCAGTCGTTGGATCGGTCACGGCTGAATAGATACGGTTTTTTTGAAAATCCTTTGACGAATATCCCGTCATGGCGTATAATTCTTCCGCCCTGGGGAAGTGCTGGAACTGGCAGACAGGCGTGACTTAGGATCACGTGCCGCAAGGCGTGAGGGTTCGAGTCCCTCCTTCCTCATAACACCCTAAGGCCCCCTCGCACGGGGGCTTTTTTCAGGATAACTCATCACATACATAACCAAAACGAAGGAAGTGTAGCCTTGAAGATAGAAACCCAACCTACCGAAAACCATGAGATCATTTTAATCATCGAAGTTGAAAGTGAAGAACTTGAACAAGCAAAGCAAAGGGCAGCGCGCAAATTGGCCAAACGCGTAAAAATTCCTGGCTTTCGTCCTGGCAAAGCCCCCTACCATGTCATCGCACACACAGTGGGTGAAAGGGCTATCATGGAAGAAGCCATCGAAGCACTGGCGAAGGCTCTGTACCCCAAGGCATTAGAGGATGCCAATATTGAGCCGGCGGCTCCAGGCTCACTCTTTGAAATCAAGCAAGGTGACCTACTGGTGATGGAATTCAAAGTCCCCCTAATGCCAGAAGTCACCTTGGGAGATTACAAATCTATCCGTATGCCTTATGAATCTCCCACCGTCTCCGATGAAGAGGTAAATGATTTCCTTGAATCGCTACGCGATTCACGTGCCATTGTAACTACGGTGCCACGGCCAGCACAAGCAGGGGATGTCGTCCACATTACCATAGATGCTGCTTATGCCGATGCCCCTGAGGGCGAAGAAGACGAACAAGCAGCCCTGATGCAGAATCGTCACCTGGCCATACAAATCAATGCTGAAAATACCGAACCAGAGGATAATGAACAAATCTTCCCTGGTTTTTCCGCCCATCTTGTGGGCATGTCTGCGGGCAAGATAAAGGAAGTCCAGTACACCTACCCCGAAGATTATGAAGACGAAGCCTACAAGGGGCGAACGGTCAACTTTAAATTTGAGGTAACGAAAGTAACAGAGCGCGAACTGCCCGAATTAGATGACGAATTTGCGCAATCACTGGATGAGTTTGAGAATTATGAAGAATTGGTTGCTGCAGTGCGCAAGATGATGGAAGAAGATGCCAGCAAAAAATATGACCAGGAATACAAAAACCAGGTTGTAACCACTTTGGTAGAGCAGTCTGAGGTCAAATATCCGCCGGTTCTTCTGGAAAATTCACTCGAAGATGTACGCGAAGACTTTGAGCGAACATTAGCCCGACAAGGCTTGAACACCGATTTATATCTCGATATTACCGGAACTTCCAAAGAAGATTTTGAGGAACAGATGCGTAAAACCGCCGAGGAGCGCTTGCTGCGTTCGTTGGTCATAGAAAAATTCATTGCCACAGAGAACATTGAGGCAAATGAAGGTATAGTGCAAGCACAAGCACTCCATATACTGGACCAACTTTCCCAAGATATGCCGGAAAAAGAATTCCACAAATTCATGAAGGATTTTTCTAACGTTAACAGTGTAATGAGCGCTGCTTTCACTAACGTGTTGACCAGTAAGGCTATCAATCATCTCAAGACAATTGCACAGGGCAAGGATGAAGAGAATGCCGAAAAAGCAGAGATGGCTGCTGAATCCGACGAAGAAACCGCAGAAGAAATAGCTGAGGCAGTGAGTGAAGACACCCCAACTGAAGAATTTGTCGAAGAAGAATCTGCCGAAACAGAAGCAAGCGAAAATAAGGCCTGAGTAGTGTAAATTTAGATCTCCAAGCGGGCGGCTTACACGAGTCGCCCGCTTTTCGTTAACGAAACTCCAACGCCAGGGACCATAAAACGCGGGTAAAATTGACAGGTAATTTCCCCAGGGCTACAAAAGCCTCAAGGTACAAGCACTGTCAGTAACAGGTTCATCTCCAAAGAAAGGAAACCTTATGAACAACTTCCCCCAATCACTTGTCCCCATGGTTGTTGAAACCACCGGACACGGTGAACGTGCTTTCGATATTTATTCACTGTTGTTGCGCAACCGCATTGTTTTCTTAGGCACGCCAATCAACGACCAGGTAGCAAACCTGATTGTGGCGCAATTGCTCTACCTCAATCAAGAAGACCCGGAACGTGAAATCCAGATGTACATCAACTCACCCGGTGGACAGGTATACGCCGGTATGGCGATTTATGACACCATGCAGATGCTTTCGAATCCAATCAGTACGGTCGCCGTAGGTGTCACGGCATCCTTTGGCACGGTACTTTTGACCGCCGGGAGCAAAGGCCGCCGGTTTACCTTGCCTCATGCCACCATCCACATGCACCAACCCCTGGGTGGCGTCCAAGGCCAGGCTTCTGATATTGAAATCCAGGCCCGTGAAATTTTGCGCCTCAAGGCTCGTTTGAATGAAATCCTATCTTTCCACACCGGGCAAAGTATCGAAGTTATCGAGCGCGACACAGAACGCGACTTCTACATGAGCGCCGAACAAGCCGCGGAGTACGGTCTGGTGGATAAGGTGTTATCCCCGCCCGAAGAAAGGAACGCCCCGCACAGCGAATCAGAAGGGTCGTAAGCAGCATAACGTCCTACAAGTTTGTGTTACGGTGTCATACGGAGTGTGTTTTCTCAGGGTAGGCGAAGGCATTGCCTTCGCCTACCCTCTCGCAAGGGAAGAGTTGTAGCAGAACCTCCCTCGCCTGCAAAACCCACCCCTTTCCATCTTGATGGATTTCCCCCATAACAAATGCCCTCCGAAAATCCTTTGGAGGGCATTTTATTTTATGCTCGGTGGTTTTATCGATGGCCTATCAGGGCACAGACGAACGCCGTGGAAGATCACCACACAAAAGGGATAAACCGCTTTACTCGTCGACGATACGACTCGAATTCTGGATACCGCGCCAGAGAGCGCTCTTT
>DYKW01000010.1 GCA_020722405.1 Anaerolinea thermophila | reverse complement strand
ACGGATTTACGATTTTCCTTTGGAAATTGCTTGCCATATCAGGAAGAATGCGCTATAATCAGCCGCGCTCAATCGGGGCGTGGCGCAGTCCGGCTAGCGCGCTTCAATGGGGTTGAAGAGGTCGGAGGTTCAAATCCTCTCGCCCCGACAGCATATAAAAAAATCCCCTGTAAATGCAGGGGATTTTTTGTTGCCCATAACGGGGGCAAAAGATTGTTTGGCGCTGCTACGCAGATTTACCCGCTGCCCGATTCTAGCGGTATCGGCGGCGTCTTCCATGGAGGTGCTGGCCATGTGGGCAACGGCCTGGTCGGCTGGGGGGTTGGGGTGGGAGTAGGGGTAAGGGGAGCAGAATAGTAAATCAATTGGATGCTACTGACGGTGAACTCAGCCCCTACGGCTTGCTGTTCCCAACCCAGCCCGCGCCTTGTATTTCCAGACCAATTCCCATCAAAGTGTAGCAAAGTATAATTTTGGCCCCCGAGTACATGCCCGCAAATTTCACCGGGGGTATACGGGCCAGCATGGGTGGCGGAACAATACCAACCATCTACCAACTGATCGGAAGTATTTTCCCAAGCGCAAGGGGTGGCATTAATATTATAGGGTGGAGCACCTGGTTCCTTGCACATCCGTTTGCCTGGATAGTTGTCGCTCCCATCCCAATAAAAGATAATCCCTACGGGGACTTCTCTGACGGTTGCCGTCACCCCACCACCCATCCAGAACTGGTTGTCTCCGGCAAATTCTGCCCGAAATGCGTTCTCCGATAGGAGGGTGATGGTACTGTTGGTTTGGCCGGGATAACGAAGGGATTCGATGGCCAGCGGAACTTCTGTCCAAATTTGCGGGACGGGGGTCGGGGTAGGTGTCGGTGTGAGAGTGGGTGTGGAAGTAGGTGTTGGAGTAGGTGTGGGAGTCACCGGTTTCCAACGAATGGCATCAAAGAAAACCATGTATTTACCACGCGGTACAGGTTCGTCAGTCACATCCCGCAGAATAACGACACTCGCCCCCTGGCCAAAGTAGATTTGGGGATATTGAGGACATTCCTCCAGATTATCCTCATAGGGTACGGCACACAGCGTGACAAACCGGTTGGCGTCCCGGTTCTGATCGGCGTACAGGGTCAGCGATTGCACTTGGCCTTGTGGATCGTGATAGTAGAGCGTATAGGCAACTTTGCGGGCAGGAACCGGATCTTCTTGTGAGTCCGGGTCCGATGGCCAATAGGCCTGCACCTGATAATAGCCGGGAGACTTGATATAGGTACCCCAGATGGCCCAATAAGTCCCTAGTTGATCTTGAGGAAGATTCATAATCGCATACCAGGCTTCTCCTTGATAGCCTTGATCAACCCGATGCCAATCCGTCTTTTCAAAAGGATAGCGAAAGAGTTGGGCCTGGGATTCGCGATTGTCAACGGTCAGATAGCCATCTTTGGCTTCGTCACCTCGCCACAACCAGGCGCTTGGTTGTCCGTACTCTCCGTATCCGTTCCAGGGATCAGGGGCGGTGCTCCACCAGCCAAAGGGATCGGTATCTTTGCTGGGGTGGTCCCACTGTCGAACGCCAAAATGTAAATGGACACCACCTGTTCCCTGATCCCCAGCCTTGCCAATCTTTTGCCCGGCGGCTATTTCCTGCCCTTCTTTAACCTCGATGGTGTCCATGTGCATATAGACAGTCGCCAATCCATTGTCATGCTTAATCACCACGCTCCCCGTGCGCGAGTCCACTTTGATTACTTTACCACTAGCCGCTGCCAGGATAGGCGTACCCCGGGGGTATTGTAGTCATAGGCATCATGCCCACTGTAGCACGTGATCCCCAGGATGCAATGGTCAATTTCGTCGAATATTTGACCATCGAGCCGTATATTGAGGATAACGATGGTCAAAGAAACAGTTCACGGCAAAGAAAGAGTTCTCCGGGTTCTCAAAGGGCTGTTGAAGAAAAGGCTCAATCGCCAAGACATCAACTTGAGCAACGCGAAGGGGTGGTTGAGCCGGATCAACACCAAATAGGGCGCGGTACGTTTCATGCCAATTCTCCAATTGCTGCCGGTCGAAATGGAAGAAAGCGTAGAGGGCATAAGTTGCCGCATTGGCCACATCTTGAAACCGGGCCTGGGCTTCCTCGTCCTTGTGTTCGCCAAGGTGTTTCCAGCGGGCATATTTCCAAAACAGTCCATGGAGTTGTTCACTCACCGACTGCGCCCTTGAAAAGAGATCGCCATCGGCCGGGGGCTGCCAGTCCAGTTGCATGCCCACCGTGACCAAGGTCACCGCCGGATTGATCTCAAATGTCTCGTCAAAAGAAGCGTCCTCTACAACTTGTCCGGCGCTTATCGGTTCATCCCACCACGGCACCGTTTGCCGAAAGGAGGCCCATTGGGGAAAAAGGGCGTTGAGCGCCCGATCCAGTTCCTCAGCATCTGGACCTATGTGGTAAAGGATATCATCATGAAGCACGTACAATGGATTTTGTGGATTCAAGGCGCGAACGCCGTTCGCGCTGCTCAGAAGGAGAAACGCTATGAGCAAAACCACAGGCATTTTTATGAATTTGGATTTGCCGGTTGTCATCGCTTGCCTCCTGGGTTTTAGGGTTTCCTAGCTGCAACTCCCTTACGGGACGATCAAGGGCGATCGCCCATACAGGGCCTGATACATCTCACACCACTCCTTGAGAGCTGCCCGGTCGAAATGGAAGAAAGCGTAGAGGGCATAAGTTGCCGCATTGGCCACATCTTGAAACCGGGCCTGGGCTTCCTCGTCCTTGTGTTCGCCAAGGTGTTTCCAGCGGGCATATTTCCAAAACAGTCCATGGAGTTGTTCACTCACCGACTGCGCCCTTGAAAAGAGATCGCCATCGGCCGGGGGCTGCCAGTCCAGTTGCATGCCCACCGTGACCAAGGTCACCGCCGGATTGATCTCAAATGTCTCGTCAAAAGAAGCGTCCTCTACAACTTGTCCGGCGCTTATCGGTTCATCCCACCACGGCACCGTTTGCCGAAAGGAGGCCCATTGGGGAAAAAGGGCGTTGAGCGCCCGATCCAGTTCCTCAGCATCTGGACCTATGTAATCGAGAACGTCGTCTGCCAAGACATAAAGCTTTCCCTCGGCATCTGTAAGCCCACATCCCGGGGTTGGCGTGATGGTAGGTGTATTTGTGGGTTGTGCCGTGGGCGTGAGCGAAGGCGTGGCGGTGGCAGTGAACGTTGGGGAGAGCGCAGGCGTGAGGGTATGCGGGGCGGTAGTCCTCACCTCGGTTGGTCGTGTTGTTTCAGCCGAGCCGCCAGAACAAGCGCCCAAGGTCAGGAGGACGATCAGCAGGCCTCCCACCAGTAGAACGGGTTTCCATTGGTTTTTCATAGTACGCTCCTTTCGATTTGCACCTGCCCGCTGAATGCTGACACCTGCCTTTGCGTCTTGGCGACTTTGCGTTAAGATTTTGGGGTCACAAGACTTTGAGAAAATACGGCCTAACCATGAAAAAGGATTTCAGTCCTGAAGGAAAGACACCTATCGAACAGGAGCATCCGCCGGCAAAGAGAAGCAAATGCGCGCCCCCTGCTGGAAACGAGTATCTACCCAAATCCGCCCCCCATGGGCCTCTACGATGGCGCGCGTCAAGTATAACCCCAGGCCGGCGCCTTTCGTCATGCGGGTAGCGGCATCGGCACGATAAAAACGGTCGAAAATGTGGGGCGCATCCCCCGGAGCAATGCCCGGCCCTTCATCGGTGACACATACAACCGCTTGCACACCCTGGACGGGATCATCCTGCAGGTGTCCCTGGAGGCGAATTTCTCCCCCCGAACTGGCATACTTGATAGCATTTGAAATCAGGTTGGAAAAGACCTGCACCAGGCGCTCTTCATCTCCGAGCACAAGCGGGAAATCCGAGGGGAAATCCACTACCAGGTGATGTTTCTCCGTTTGGGTACGAAAACGCTCCGCCATCCGCTGCGCCAGGGCTTCCAATGAGATTTCAGAAAAATGGAGTTGCAATCCGCCTGCTTGCAGCCGCGAGGCTTCAAGGAGATTTTCGATCAGTTCTGTCAAGCGATCGGCTTCTTCTTCGATGACCTGCAAACTATCCTGCACAATGGTTGAATCCCATTGGACGTCATCGCGTCGTAGCGTTGCCACGTAGCCCTTAATCAGCGCGACAGGCGTCTTGAGTTCGTGGCTGATGACCGAAATGAACGTGCTCTTGAGTTCTTCCACCTGCCGGAAATGCGTAATGTCACGTACGCTGGCGATAATGTTCAACAGATGATTATCAGAGGAGAAAAGCGGGGCGTATGTGATACCTACCGGTAACACGCTGCCATCGAAACGGCGTACATCTCCCTCGACATACAGCGTGGCCTGCGGATTAAGCGGCCAACCGCCGGCCTCGGCTTGTTCTAGCGTCAACCCATGTTGCCGTCGTACCCAGGAAAACACATTGCGATGCAGTTGGCCAATTACCTTATCGGCCGATACGGCAAACATGCGCAAGAAAGCCGGATTCACGCGCGCCACGCGGTGGTCGAGCGTCAAAATCAGGATGCCATCCGCAATGGTATCCAATAACGCATCTATGCGTTGCTTTTCTCGACTTACCTGAGTGTACAGTTGAGCATTGTTGACTGCAATCGCGGCCTGGGTTGCAAAACTCTGTAACAGTGCACGGTCATTGGCTGAAAAGTGACTCGCGTACCCGCGAAAGATAAAAATCACACCGATGACACGCTCGAAAACGACCAGTTGCAACCCTACACTGGCCAACAACCCCAATGAGGTGTTTTTCGTCAGACCCTGGAGCGATTCGTAAACCTGCGCCAATTCCTGCTGTACATCCTCTTCGGATGGGGCGATATTTCTCAAGTGCGTGTTGAGATAACGCACAAACCCACCTGGAATGCCATAAGCCGCCGCGATTTCCCAATGACCCTCGTCGGAATGCAATGCAATCAGTCCGGCCTGACCGGCCAACATTTCAACGGCAAAGCGCACAATGCGCGTCAGGAGCGTATCCAGGTTTAATTCACTGGTCAGCGCCCTGGAAATTTCTAGCAAGTAGTCTCGTTGACGAATACGAAAATCGGGCAGCATAATAGGTGGTCAGCAGTCAGGTGGTTGGCAAACAGCAAAGACGGCTATATTTTACCCAAAAACTGCCCCGTCAATGAGATGGGAGCCGGAGAGCGGGCGCTTGCTGTCATGCGCTGATATGCGTGGATTATTCGCAGCCAAATGTAAGGCCGACCACAGGTCGGCCTTATCAGGTAGAGCCTGGCGGTACGGTGAGTAGGCTACAAAACCTTCGCTAAAAGGCCCTGTTTCTTTCATTTTGAGCAGCGCCCAACGCGCTGTGTAACCTGTGCCATCTGGGGATTAATCAAATACCATTCCGGCTATCCGCCGGTTTCTCCAGGCTCCAGTTTCGGAATAGATACCGTAGGGGCGTGGTACTACGCCCCTACGTGTTTTGAAATCTAGGCAATTTGTGTTCTTTGTGGATTGTTCTCTGCGTTCTCCGCCATGCTGCGGAATACTTTGAACACTACAAGCCAAGGCGCGAGGCAATTTACAGAACAGGCTGCAAAACCTCTTGCTCTGCCAAGGTGATGGCATGCTCAAAGATTTCCAAACCTTCCAAGAGTTCATCCTCGGTGATACTCAGCGGCGGCGAAATACGAATGGTACTTGTGCCACACCCCAGCGTCAGCAGACCGTGTTCGAAAGCCAGGTTCACAACGCGGTCGCGCAGTTCAGGCGCCGGTTGACGCGTTGCCCAATCGGAAACGAATTCTACACCAATCATCAAGCCAATGCCGCGTACATCTCCCATACTGGGGTGCCGCGGCTGCATCTCGCGCAAATGCTGCAAAGCAATCTTACCCACGCGAGCAGCATTCTCCAAGTATTGGTTCTCCAACAATTCAATCGTCGCTAACGAGGCCGCACATGCCAACGGGTTGCCGCCATAGGTGTTCCCATGGGAACCAGCCGGCCAGGTCACCAGACTCTTGCGAGCCATCATCACACCAAACGGTACGCCGGAGGCAATCCCTTTGGCCGAGCACACGATATCCGGTTCCACTCCGAAGTTCTGGATAGCCCACCATTTGCCGGTGCGCCCCACACCAGATTGTACCTCATCGGCAATCAGCAGAATACCATGACGGTCGCACAGAGCGCGTAAGGCGGGGAAGAAATCGGCCGGCGGGACAACGTATCCACCTTCGCCTTGAATCGGCTCAATCAGGATACCGGCAACTTCGTCGGCCGGCAACAAATGCCCCAGGATACTCTCTTCGATGTAACGCACTACCGCCTCTCCGTAACCTTCGCCTGGGCGGGTTGCCAACACCGGATGATACGTATTGGGGTAAGGCACGTGGATGACATTGCCCATCAGGGGCGAAAAACCGCGGCGATATTTTGGTTTGCTGGCCGTCATGGACAACGCGCCCATCGTGCGCCCATGGAAACTATCCAAAAAAGCGATAAAGTAACTACGTTTGGTATGGTAGCGCGCCAGTTTGAGCGCTGCTTCTACCGCCTCGGTGCCCGAATTCGTCATGAAAACCATCGCGTCTTCTTTAAAAGGCGCCAAAGAAATCAACTTCTCTGCCAGACGTACCCACACCGGGTGGTAGTAATCTGAGGAAATGTGCAGGAAGCGCTCAGCCTGCTCTTGAATGGCCTTGACCACCTTCGGGTGGCTGTGTCCTGTAGATGCGACCGCAATACCAGCGGCAAAATCCAGGAAGCGGTTGCCATCCACATCCCACACGTCAACGCCCTTGCCATGATCCATTACAAAACCATACCCGCGTGGGTATGACGGTGAAATGACCTTTTTATCGCGCGCGATGATCTCGCGTGCTTTCGGACCCGGTACATTTAACATTTTTTTCATAGGTTATCAGACTCCTAAAACAAAAATATCGTACCCTGCACAAGATGCAGGTGAAAACAGTTTCTAACGGGTGGGGATTATATCACCGGATGCGCATTCTGACACCTATTAAGCGTGTGAGAGAAAGGCATGGTTCAGGAATCTGTAAACACTTACAATCAACTGATGTGCTCTCGCCCATCCCCCCTTGATCCCCCTTTTCCTCAGGAAGGGGGGGAAAGATGCACCCCCGGCCCCTCCCCCAAATTGAGGGAGGTTTTTTTACACCAGTACAAAAGTGTAAATCTATTTCCGACGGGAAATGAACCATCCCGGAACACTTCGCTCAGCGGCGGGTTTTTTGAATTATGCTCATTTCCAACAACAAGGGTTCCCGGTGGGGAGTAAAACGGTGGAAAGCGGCATCAATTTGGCGCAACTTGCTTCCTCAGCGGACGGAAGTCCCGCATCAGCGCGTGGAAGTCGGACAAATCCGACTCGCTCGCAGGTGCACACAACCCAATGCGCAATCCACAGGGCTTGTACAACATCGGACAAGGTGCAAGATAGACGGTAAAAACCTTCAGTTATACCGTTGCAAAACCCGTGCGACCAGTTGAAGCAATCCCTGCACAAAAAAGCGCGGCCGGAATAGCCGCGCACCTCACATGAGATATAAATTTTCAGGCAAGGCTATTTGCCCGTTCTGGTTTATGGGAACGCTGCAAACCACCCAGCACAAAAACCACAACGCCCAACAAACCGCGCCAGGCGCGCAGGCCAGTCAGCGCCATAACGGCGACGCCATAACGACGAGCGGCCGTCGCAAGCGCGGGCAAAGCAACAACCGGCTGTGGTTCGTAGGTCGCGAGCAGCCGGGTTTTCAGGCCCTCTACGAACTCTGGACGCGGCACGACGGGTTGCAAGATTTCATCCAGGTACGCCTCCAAAACAGGTGTTTGGGGAATCGATTCATCACGACGAAAAGAGCCGATAAATTTCTGAAACATCATTACACCTCCCCGGCAGGATATGCTACGATACCCACTGTGCCAGGACCTAAATTAGCGGCAACCGATATCGAAAGGTCTACTAATATATTAACCGGTTATACTGCAAAACGTTACGCACTTGCGCAAGTAACTTCTTCCCAGATTCAATGTCTTCGGCATGTACCACCGCGACATTTAGCGGGAAGTTGCTAAAACGTTCATGAATACGGTCAATAACATGCCTCAAAGCGCGGTTGCGGGTACGCACCCGAGCAGCAATCTCTAACACGCCATTATGCAACTCAATCACCGGCTTGATATTGAGCATAGAGGCCAAGGCGGTTTGTAAGGTCGTAACCCGGCCGCTCAAACGGGCAAAATCAAGTGTATCCAACGTCAAAATAATTTGAATCTTCTGGCGCATTGCTCGCAAGCGTGTCAAAATATCCTGCAAGGAAGCACCGGCACGCGCCATCAGGCGTGCTTCCAAACACATGAAGCCCATGCCGGCCGAACCACCTGCCGAGTCAAAGGGGATCACATCATATTCACCGGCAAGTTCTTGCGCAGCCGCCTGCGCAGAAGCAAACGTCCCGGAAAGTTTAGCACTCACGTGAACAGAGAGAATCGTATCCCCAGGTTGGGCAATCCGCCGGTAAAACTGAACAAACTGGTAAGGCGATGGCTGAGAAGTTTTAGGGATACGTCCATTGTCCTGCACCATGCGATAAAAGTCCGCTTTGTCCAAATCAAAGCCATCCAAATAAGTTTGCTCGTCAAAGTGAATGTTGACGGGGATGACCTCAATCTCATATTCTTGCAACATCTCCACAGGCAAATCACCCGCACTATCCATAACAATGTGGAACATTTCACTTATCTCCTTTTCCATCAGGAAGCGAAAGGTTATGTTTCAGCATTTCATCTCGCAACGATAGTAAAGTACGGTGATAGAGACTTTTGATCGCCCCTTCAGTACGCCCCATAATCTCTCCGATTTCAGCATTCGAAAGATGTTCAACAAACTTGAGAATCAGTAGTTGCTGACGTTCCACAGGTAAATCACGAATAATCCGCAAGAGTGTTTCTGTCTCTTCGTTTGCTACGATGTAAGATTCGGGATGATCTGAGCGCACCGGTAAGAAATAGATATCATCCAGGGGAATTTCACGGCGACGCTGGTTATCGCGATGCCAATTAGCAACAAGATTATGCGCAATCCGATATAACCAAGCCGAAAAGGGGGCGCCGCGATCATCGTACTTGCGGATATGACGCATAGCGCGCATAAAAACCCGTTCGGTCAAATCTTCAGCGTCATGCGCATTGCCTGTGCGATGGTAAACATAGTTGTAAATCTTCACTACGTAACGCTCATAGAGTAACCCAAAGGCTTCGGCATCCCCAGAAACAGCGCGCCGAATGATTTCCGTTTCATCGGATGTGGAATTCATGATTTCGGTATGTCTTCTCGATAAAGGCAGGAGCAAAAACTGCATATTACAAATTCTAACATGAACCCATAAAAAGTGGCTGGTTAGTTGGATAGGTTCTGCATTTTGCATTTTGCATTCTATCTGGTATAATTGCAGTGTCTGGGGATGAAGGGCTTCGACGGAAGAGGCTGTACCCGGATGGCGAGCCGAGAGGCGCCGACCTCGCAAAATCAGCGCAACCATTAAGTGCCAACCGCACACAATATGCTGCTCTTCCTCTGGCTGCCTAGTCAGTAGGAAAGCACATCTGACCTTCTAAAAAGGTCACGTCCACCTCTCCCGCTGGCCGACCGGTGAGAGGCTGGGCGACACAAAGTCGGCCTGCCGCCTGAAACGTCGCACTTTAGGCGAAAGACGCAGCGACTGGCTGACGGGTGTTCTGGGTCACCTGTGACCCCGTCGGTGAAATTAACAGGTAACTACGCTCGTAGAAATCCGAGAAACTAGTCTTTCGGACGCGGGTTCGATTCCCGCCATCTCCACCTCAAAAGCGCCGCAAAACCTGCGGCGCTTTGCTTTTATGGCAGAAAGGGGGGCATCATAGAAAAAGCGGAGCGGAAGCGCGCTTCCACCCCGCTAACTGAGACAATTCGGCTCCAAATAGATGCTTACAAGCGGGCATCGCTGGCTAAAATCTGTTCCAATTTTTCAAACAGGCCAAGCTTTTCTGCGGCCTCGGCCATCACGTCCATAGCATATTCGATTTCGTCCGGCTCGTGCGCCGCGGTGACCGTGGCACGCAGGCGCGCCAGGCCATGCGGAACGGCAGGAGAGACAACCGGTAGAGCAAAGACATTGCGCAATTGGCATTCACGCGTCATCTGGAAAGCCAGTTCATCACTGCCGCACAAGATGGGGACGACGGCCGTTTCGGTGTACAGGGTGTTGAAACCACGTTCCTGCAAACCAGAAATGAACTGTTTGGTGTTGGTGCGCAGTTTTTCCACTCGCCAGGGTTCATCCAAAATGACACGGAAGGCCTCCAGAGCTGCAGCTGCCTGGGCAGGCGGCAAAGCGGCCGAGAAAATATAACCACGGCTGGCATGACGCAGAAACTCCACCAACTCTTTGCGCCCCGCAACATAGCCTCCCACCGAGGGAATGGTCTTGCTGAGGGTGCCCATTTTGATGTCGACCACCCCTTCCATACCAAAGTGCTCTTCGATACCGCGGCCGGTTTCGCCGAGTACACCTACGGAATGGGCTTCGTCCAGCATCAACCAGGCATCGTACTTGCGACACAGTTCTGCCACTGTGGGCAGGTCAATGATGTCACCATCCATGCTGAAGACCGCGTCAGTGATGACCAGACGAGCGGCCTTGGGGTTGGCTTCTAGGGCCTGGCGCAAGCGGGCTTCGAGATGCGCCATGTCATTGTGACGGAAGCGCAGCATTTTTGCCCCAGACATCAGGCAGCCATCCACAATACTGGCATGATTGAGTTTATCGGAGATGATGTAATCACCGCGCCCCGTCAAGGCGGAAATAACGGAATAGTTGGTCACATAGCCGGAAGAGAACGTCACCGCATCTTCGGTCCCCTTGAATTCGGCAATGGTACGCTCTAATTCACGATGCAAATCCAAACTGCCTGCCAATGTACGTACACCGTGCGTGCCGGTACCATATTTTTCTATCGCGGCCTGAGCAGCCGCGTTAATGCGGGGGTGTCCCACCAGGCCCAGATAACTATAGGAAGCGAACATCGTCATCTCGCGCCCATCGACAATTACTCGATCAACACCATGCAATTCGGAGATAGGACGATTATAAAAATACAAGCCATTTTCTTTCAGCATGTCTGCGCGCTCTGCCATGGCTCGAATGCGTTGCACCACCGGATCGTTGATATTATCGTAATCTCTCATGTACATGCTCCTCACAAATAACCACGCAAATTAAAATGCCACATTGCGCCACAGTGTAGCCCAGGATGAGTAAAATGTCAAATCCCTGACGGTTGTCATCCCAAGGTAAAGTATAATATCGGGCTATGGAACGGGTTTCACTCGTTGTATCACACCATTTTGCTTCGGCAAAGGAGTTTCTATGAGCATCAGCCAATTGGCAGGCAAGATTCACACCTCCCCTACGCTGGCACTCAACGAGCGCGCCCGAAAGTTGCGCACTCAGGGACAGCCGGTCATCCATTTGGGTATTGGGGAACCTAAAAATAAAACGCCCATCACTGCTGTATTGGGTTCAGCCGCACGCTTACGAGACGGGGAGATCAAATACACTCCTACAGACGGCACCCCCGGGCTAAAAAAGGCCATCATTCGCTACACTGAGGAAAACTATGGTCGTCTGGTGACACCGGAAAATGTGATTGTCTCCAATGGAGCCAAACAAGCCCTGTTCAACACCCTTTTTTCGCTGATTAACCCGCAGGATGAGGTCATCATCCTTGCACCCTACTGGGTCAGTTACCCAGAAATGGTACGCATGTGCTACGGCATTCCGGTCATTGTCACACCAGAAGATGGCACCTTCCATCCACGCATGGAGGACATTACTGCAGCAGTCACGTCTTACACCAAGGCCATCATTGTCAACAGCCCGAACAACCCTTCGGGGGAACTTTTTTCTGAAGATTTCATTGGGGAAATTGTGACCTTTTGTGAAGAGAAGGGCATCTACCTGATTATGGACGATATTTACCATAAACTGGTTTTCGATGGCAAACGTACCTTTTCCCCGTTCCAATTCACCAACAAAGACATGGAGAACACGCACGTTATCGTAATCAACGGCGTCTCCAAACTATACGGCATGACCGGTTACCGCATCGGGTGGAGTATTACCAGCCGACGCCGCGTGGAAGTGCTCAACAACATCCAGTCACAGATGACTTCTTGCCCATCTGTAGTGGTGCAAGCGGCCGCCGAATCGGCGCTCAACGGGATGCAAAGCGTGGTCGAAAACTTGCGCTTGACCATCCAGAATAATCGCGATGTGATGATGCAAGAACTACGCGGATTTCGCGGCGTACGCGCCATTCATCCGAGTGGCACGTTCTACGTGCTACCCGATTTTCGCGCTTATACCAACAACTCGGTCGAATTGGCAAATTTCTTGCTTGAAAAAACGCTGGTGGTCACAGTGCCGGGACGCGATTTCGGGATGGAAGGGCACCTGCGTTTGAGCTTCTCCGGTTCGGTCAAAGATATCGTCGAGGGCGTGGAACGCATCAAGTGGGCACTCGACCCCGAATCGCCAAACGAAATTTATATCGGCGACCGCAAATTGGTACGGGATTGGCTGTAACAGGCATCAGCGGGCAGCCGTCAGGTGGTCAGCAGACAGGCTTCAGCGGTCAGCGAACACCCAACTATCCAACTATCCAACTACCTAACTAGCCAACTATCGAACTACCCGACTAAACGATTTTAGCGCCTTGGTGGTAAAAAACGCTAAGATACCCCAAGTTACTGAGGTGATACACACCCAGGAGCAAAAATGAACAATATTTTGAACATAAAAACACCGGCCGAAGATGTGGCCGAGGCCTTGAAAAGCCTCTACGGCCTGGAACTACACGGCCTGACCGAACTACGCAAGGTGTACTGGAACCTGCCAGCGGAGGCACTCTATGAAGAAATCGCCTTCCGCAGTGAAGGGCGTATCGTCAACCAGGGAGCACTACGCGTCACTTCCGGGCAAAAAACGGCGCGCGCCGCTCAAGACAAATTCATTATGCGGGAAACCGAAAGCGAGGGACACATCTGGTGGGGGGAGTACAACCGTCCGATAGCGCCCGATAAATTCGAAGAATTGTTCGACCGCATGCAGGGCTTTGCTCAGGGACGCGACTTATTCGTGCAAGACTGCTATGCAGGCGCCGACCCGGAACACCGCTTGCCCATCCGCATCATCACCGAACATGCCTGGCACAGTTTGTTTGCCCACAATATGTTCATCCTGCCGGAAAGCGCCGAGGAGTACAAACTCTTCGTGCCCGAATTCACCGTCCTGGTGCTGCCCTCCTTCAAGGCCTTTCCCCAAATTGACGGCACGCGCAGCGAGACGGTCATTGCAATCAGTTTTGCTCACCGCCTGGCACTGATCGGTAACTCCGGATACGGCGGTGAAATCAAAAAATCGGTTTTTACGGTACTCAATTACATCAACCCCTTGAAAGGGGTAATGTCCATGCACTGTTCTGCAAACGTCGGGGTGCAAAAGGATGTGGCATTGTTCTTCGGCCTGTCGGGCACCGGCAAAACAACGCTCTCCGCCGACCCACAGCGCAATCTCATCGGCGATGACGAACACGGTTGGAGCGACGCGGGCGTATTCAACTACGAGGGTGGCTGCTATGCCAAGATCATCCAACTTTCTCCGACCGCCGAACCGCAAATTTACGCCACCACCCATCGTTTCGGCACCATCCTGGAAAACGTGATTTACGACCCGGTGACGCGCAAGATCGACCTAGATGATGACAGCATTACCGAAAACACGCGTGCCTCCTACCCCCTGGATTTCATCGAAAACGCGCTCCCCGAAAAGCGCGCCGGCCACCCCAAAAACGCCATCTTCCTGACCTGCGACGCGCAGGGGGTCATGCCCCCTATCGCACGCCTCACCCCAGAGCAAGCCATGTACCACTTCATTTCTGGGTACACTTCCAAGGTAGGCGGCACAGAAGTCGGGTTAGGCGAGGAACCGGAAATCACTTTCAGCGCTTGCTTTGGTGCCCCATTCATGGTACACCACCCCATGTTCTACGCCGATCTTCTGGCGCGCAAGATGGCGCATTACGGCACAACTGCCTGGGTGGTAAATACCGGTTGGGTCGGCGGCCCATACGGCGTGGGAAAACGCATCAGCATCCGTTATACGCGTGCGTTGCTGAACGCGGCCCTCAATGGGGAATTGGAACAAACGGAATACTACCAGGATCCGATTTTTGGGTTCATGGTTCCCAAGGCATGCCCGAACGTCCCCGAAGAGATACTGTATCCGGCAAAATCTTGGCCGAATGAGCAAGAGTACTGGCGCCGCTACCGGCAGTTGGCAGCGCGCTTCATCGACAATTTCCGCAAATTTGCACCGGATTGCCCGCCGAAGGTGGTGGCGGCAGGACCTGTGGTTGGTTAGTCAAATTATTGCGTGGACAGGCAGCCAACCGGAAGTCGGCTGCCTGTTTTCGTGTCGCACACGTCCATCAGGTCTCGCGGACAGACGTCAGCAGGTGATCAACTACAGCGCCCAGGCAAGCATAAAGCCCAAAATGGCCACGATGATGCCCAAATGCAAAAACAAATTGCTGCTCGCCAGCCAGGTACCAGCGGCCAGCAATTGAATCAGTAAGTTGAGCAGCACCAGAGCAGCACCAATCAGAGGCAGCAGCCCCTTGCGGTGCGCCAAAAATTCCGAAACAACATCCAGGAAAGTGTTGAATCTGTCCAACATGGGTCATCCTTTCACGTAGGGGGTGTAGCGCGCCATCAAACGGCCGGGTAACCGTCCACGGATGAGCACCCCCTGGCGGTCGTGCGTCACCTGTTCCACCTGGCCGAGTTCATGGAACATGGCAATCAACCCGCCTTCGCTGTACGGCAAGTGTACCTCCACCAGCAGGTACCGTTCATACAAGTGCGCCTCCATGGCGTCAATCAACGCCTGTATGCCAATGCCATGTAACGCCGAAATTGCTACCGAATTCGGGAATTGGGCTGCTATCTGCTGAGCCTGCAGCGGGTCATCCAACAAATCAATTTTATTCAATACACTGAGCACAGGGACATGCCCGGCACCAATTTCTTCCAGGGTTTTGAAAACCGCTTCGGTATATGCCATCACGTTGGGATGCGAAATGTCAATCACGTGCAACAACAGATCGGCATCTGCAATCTCTTCCAGTGTAGCCTGGAAAGCGGCCACCAAATGAGTAGGTAATTTTTGAATGAAACCAACCGTGTCGGTGCACAAAGCCCAGTGACCGCCGGGCAATTCTACGCGACGGGTGGTCGGGTCGAGTGTGGCGAATAACTGGTCGGCCACGTACACGTCTGCATTTGCGAGCAGGTTGAGCAAGGTGGATTTACCGGCATTCGTGTAACCTACCAGCGCGACAACGGGCAAGCGCGCCTTTTGACGTTTGCTGCGGTAACGTTGGCGGTGGCTGCGCACTTTTTCCAAATCGGCGCGCAAACGTTCGATGCGACGACGGATTGCGCGGCGGTCTACCTCCAGTTGGGTTTCACCCGGCCCGCGCAAGCCCACCCCACCGACGCCGCCGGCGCGTCCACCGCCGCCCCCGGCCTGGCGTGCCAGGTGTGTCCAGGCACGCGTCAAGCGCGGCAAACGGTACTCGTACTGTGCCAGTTCGACTTGCAAGGCACCTTCGCGCGTGTGGGCGTGCAAGGCGAAGATATCCAGGATAAGCGCTGTACGGTCAATCACGCGCATGGTATTCCCCAAAATACGTTCCAGCTCACGTTGGTGACGTGGGGACAGTTCATCATCGAAGATAATGATATCGGCCTGGGTTTCTTCGGCCAACACCAGAAGTTCTTCCACTTTACCGGAGCCGATAAAAGTCTTTGGGTTGGGGGCTTTCAAGCGTTGCGTCAGCTGACCAACCACATCTAGGCCAGCAGTTTCTGCCAACATGGCCAATTCGGCCAATGAATCTTCCAAAGGAAGCAGGCTCTTTTCAGAAAGGAACTCTACGCCTACCAAAAAGGCGCACTCTCGAGCACGAGCAGTGGGTATGGGAGTGCGGTTATCCGACATTTTCAGAATTTTCTCCATCAAGCGGGAACAAGCGACCTGTATCATGTTTTGGGGGCTCGTCGCGTAGTGGCAATAAAATATGGAAGGTGGAACCAGGGCATTTTTCATCATCATGACCTTCGGATTCTACCCACACGGTACCGCCATGCGCCTCGATGATGCCTTTGACAATCGGCAACCCTAAACCAGGGCCTCCTCCTTTGAACTTCGTCTTGCCCGATGAGTGGTGACGTAGCACATCGCCCAGTCGCCCAAATTTCTCGAAAATCGCTTCCTGGTCGGCCGGATCGATGCCAATGCCGGTATCGGCGATGGTAATCTCGATAAAACCCGGCAACAAGCGTGCTCCCACGGTAATACTGCCACCATCAGGCGTAAATTTGATCGCATTATTTACCACATGCAAAAAAGCCTGGTACAACCGCTCCGGGTCTCCATAGGTCATGCAATGCAGCGTCGGGAGGTCACCGATTTTGAAATGCAGGCGACGCTCTTTAACAACCGATTCTGCCTCGCGCTGCAAGATGTGAAAAATCTGATCAACCCAAATTGGCTGGAAAGAAAGTTGCAACAAATGATTGTCAATCAACGAAACATCTATCATATCGTCAATAATTCCCTGCAAGCGATGCGTACCATTGGCAATACCATCCAGCAATTGCATGATTTGTTGATTGCGCACGCTCTCAGGTAGCATATCGCGCAACATGGCAGAATAGCCATCAATCAACGTCAAGGGGGTCTTTAGTTCATGTGCGGCGACAGAAATAAAGCGCGATTTACTTTCGTCCAGGTGCTCCAGTTGGCGGCGCGCCCGTTCGGCCTGCTCGCTTAACGCCTGTATGCGGCGCTCCATTTCCTGCTGCTGCACATACACGGCCACGCCTGTGTGCAGCGGCACAATGTGCTCATACAACAATACAGCATCCATCGGCGTCAACAGTTCACGCCCTAGTTCGTACAGCAGGTCGAATAACCGCGTAATAATATCCTCTACCTGCGCTTCACGATCCATGATGTCGCTTTGCGGCAGGGAAAGCACCCAATGATTGGAAAATTGCTTGAGATTTTCCGCATCGCCACTGGTCACCGCACTCACCAGCGCGTCAAAAAAGCGCTCCAATTCTCGCATAAAGCGTTCTTGAACGACGGGCACATGCGCCAGGCGTTGTGCAGCGCGGCGCAGCCAAATAGGCCGAATCAATTGCAATAATTCCAGAATGCGCATTAGTCCTCCCCAGGCAAGGGAAGCAGCCAGTGCCACAACGTATCCCCCACAATTTGCAGACTATGAGCCGAAACCTTATCCGCTGTATCCGCCGTTGTATGCCAGTACGGGTAATCGAAATCAATCAAATCCACCGCCGGAATACCCAATTGGAGAAACGGCGTGTGATCATCTAACATACTGTATTTGGCCTGGGGAATAAAGGCGTGGGCATATCCTAATCCATCGGCAATCTGCCAGATTTGGTGCGTGAGTGTTGGGTCAGAATTGCGTTCCATATAAATATTCAGGTCGGCATCCCCGATCATATCCACAATCACCACCGCATCCGGCACGGCCGGCAACGTCTGGGCAAAAGCGCGCGAACCCAAAATCCAGTCCCAGCCGGGCAAATCGCCGTTATCTTCTCCATCGAAGAACACCAACCATATCTGGCCGGGGAAATCACGCGGCAGGGTACGCGCCAATTCCAGCAACACCGCCACCCCTGAAGCGCCGTCGTTTGCGCCCGGTACCGGCTGATCACTTCCCCCGATAGTCTGGTCGGCCAACATCCGACTGTCGTAATGCGCCCCCAAAATAATCCAGGGATGTCCGCTACCACGCCGTCCGGTCAGGTTATACAAATCGTGCCCCATCATCTGGGCGGGAATGCTTTCAGCCTGCCACCCTGCCTGCTCAAGCGTATCCAAAATCCAGGCCCGAACTTGGGCGTGTGCCGTACTTCCAGGGGTACGCGCCCCCAAAGAAACCTGGTAACGCACATCCTGATAAGCACGTTCACCATCGAAAGCCTGTGGCGCGTCTCCACTGTGCACAAAGAGTGCTGCACCACCCAGCGCCAACAGAATTCCCACAAAGAAAAACGACAGTCGAAGGATCTTTACGTTCATTCACTCACCGCCAAAAATTCTCTTTCCAACCAGGTAGTAAGCACCTGTTGAGCCCGTGCTACATAAGCCACGGCACGGGCACGTTTGCCGCTACTCCCCTTCTTCGGCACCTCCTCCAAAGGCGGCAAAATGCCAAAATTCGCCTTCATGGGCTGAAAATCCTGCGGGGCAGCGTGGGTGATGTAATGGCACAAGGCGCCCAGCATGGTCTCCGGCGGCAGCGTCAATGACGTTTGACCATGTAGCAAGCGTGCCGCATTCCAACCGGCCAGCAAACCGGTCGCGATGTTTCCGGCATACCCCTCCACACCGGTAATCTGTCCGGCAAAAAACAGGTCATCTCGATGGTAGAATTGCAACGTAGGACGCAGCAATTGGGGAGAGAAAATGAAGGTATTGCGGTGCATCTGTCCATAACGGGCAAATTCGGCATGTTCCAGACCAGGAATCATGCGAAAAACACGCCGCTGCTCCGGGAATTTCAGGTTGGTCTGGAAACCCACCAGGTTATACAACGTTCCGGCCAGGTTATCCTGACGCAATTGCACCACCGCATACGGGCGCCGACCGGTACGCGGGTCTCGCAAGCCAACGGGACGCATAGGTCCAAAGGCCAGGGCGTTTTCGTCACGCCGCGCCAACACTTCGATAGGCAGGCAGCCCTCAAAAAAGCGGTGTTTCCCCGCCCGCACACCGTCTTCCAACGGACGCTCAAAATCCTTCAGTTCAATGCGCTCTGCGTGGACAAGCGCCTCTACAAAGACCTCGTATTCTTCCTGAGTTAACGGGCAATTGATGTAATCTCCTTCATCCTGTTCCCCGCGTCCGTAACGGGAAGCCCGAAAAGCGACTGAAAAATCTATAGAATCCAGCGTCACCACCGGGGAAATAGCATCATAAAAATACAGGTGTTCTTGTCCCGTCAAAGCCATCAGCGATTGCGACAGCGCATCCGAAGTCAATGGGCCGGAGGCTACAATCGTAGGGGTATCTGGCACGGTACGTACTTCCTCGCGGATAATTTCGATGTTGGGGTGCGTAGCCAGCGTCCGGGTTACGCACCGGGAAAACCCCTGGCGATCAACGGCCAATGCACCGCCCGCCGGCACGGCGTTTTCATCTGCACAACGCAACAAGAGCGACCCCAAACGGCGCAACTCGTCTTTCAGCAAACCGGGAGCGCGGTCCGGCAAATTGGAACCCAGCGAATTAGAACATACCAATTCGGCCAAGTCACCGCCGGTATGGGCACCGGTGGGCACATAAGGACGCATTTCGTACAAGCGCACGTGCACACCTCGCTCAGCCGCCTGCCAGGCTGCTTCTGTACCTGCCAACCCGCCGCCGATAACCATCAGGGAAGGGATAGATAAGTCGTGCATAGATAGATGTAGTACCTCCGCTGCAATTGTACCAATAGCCGCGGAGAAAATCCATGTCAACCACAGTGCAAAAAGGGGAATGCGGAATCGAACGACATTTGGCACGTAACT